>CAJVYS010000045.1 GCA_913009875.1 uncultured Gammaproteobacteria bacterium
GAGACTGAAGTGGCAGCAGAAGCAGAGCCCGAAGCTTAAGGGTATGTGCGTAAATAATAATTTTTAAAGGTACACCCAATGACTTTAAAAGCACCCAAAGCACCTAAGGCACCCAAAGCACCCAAAGCACCTAAGGCACCCAAAGCACCCAAAGCACCCAAAGCACCTAAGGCACCTAAGGCACTTTAAGCTAAAAAAATGCCTAATCGGGTAACCGGGGGTCTCTAACCCCCAGTCCCCACAACACCCTGCATGCGGCTCCGCACAGGGCGTTTCATTTAGCATGGTGAAGCGCAATCCATCCATCACGCAACGCATAAAGCCCTTGGAATTTTAAGTAGTCGTTTGATAACGCCTGCTGTATCCCTGGGGTTTTCGCACTGCGCCATGGGCCTTTGCTGGTAATGCCACACGCAACTGCTGATTGAACATGCACACCTCGACTCATCAAATTTCTTACTTTGGTGCGTGGCCGTCGCCACTGTCGCCAGTAGGCCATCCTTACTCTGCGTCGTATCCAATGATCCAGATCAACACAGCGCTGATAGCCGCTGGCGATACCAAAGTAATTTATCCAGCCACGTAGATATTGACTGATCTTGAAGAGCTGGTATTTCATCGACACGCCCCAGTTGCGGTTGGTTAATCGCCGTACTTGTTGCTTAAATTTCTGCAACGCTTTCGGGTGCCAGTGAATGCGTCCGCCTTGGAAGGTGAATCCCAGGAATTTGCATTCATTAGTTTTAACCACGTGACTTTTGGTTGTGTTTACAACCAACTTCAAACGGTTCTCCAAGTATCTGCTGATACTACGTAGCACTCGTTGACCTGCCCGCTGGCTTTTTACCACAATGGTAAAATCATCAGCGTAGCGGGCAAACCGGTGGCCACGTTTCTCTAGTTCTTTGTCCAGTGGATCGAGCATGATGTTCGCCAATAACGGCGAGAGTGGCCCGCCTTAAGATAAAAGAGAGATAAAAGCAGATAAAAGGGGCCAGAGCCCTTTTATCTGCTTCTTTCTATCTGCTTTTATACGCAGGATCGTGAGAGTGGCGATGGCGATGGCGGGGACGGCGATGGGGACCAGGATGGGGTCGGCGGCGTAGTCCTCGCTGAAGATGGCGGCGGAGGACTGGAAGATCATTTTCAGTGAAATGAGGAACAGGATGATGCCGCCGGAGATCTGTAGGGATGTCTGGTCGATGTGGAAGTAGCTGAGCACGGCCTCGCCAGCTACGGCAAAGAACAGCAGCACGGCGAAGGCCAGCAGCATTTCGCGCAGCACGGGGCGGCGGTAGGCGGGCGCGGGCAGTTTGCGGAGTATGGCGAGGACGAAGGGCAGGTTGCCGAAGGGGTCGATGACCAGGAACAGCAGCAGGGCGATTTGCAGGTCCACGGGTTTGGCTCTTTGTTGCGGGTACTTTTTTTAAGATTGGGGTGCTGGCGTCCTGTTGCAATCTGTTGCTGTTTTTCTTGTTGCACAGTTTTGGCAGGGTAGCGGAATGAATGGCCTTGTTTGAGGTGGCGCGGAGCGCCACGGGATGTGTGACACCGCGGAGCGGTGTCACAAGTTACAAGTTATTTCTCACCGCGTTCCCGACGGCTCACCAGCTTCGGCGTGCGCCACCCTTTGTGCAGTTCCATCACCAGTAGCAATAGCAGCGCCATGCTCAGCAGTTCGACCCATTGTTCGCCACTGACCGGGGCGATGCCCAGCAGGTCTGCCAGCCAGGGGATGTACATGGCGCCGATGTGCACCAGTTGCGCGGCGATCACGCTGACCAGCAATAGGCGGTTTTGCAGCAGGTTGTGGCGCAGTACGGAGCGGGTCTCGGAACGGGCGTTGAACACCTGCACGTTTTCAAACAGCACCAGCAACAGCAAGGTGCCGTTGCGCGCCTGTTCTAGTGTCCAGCCCTGGCTGAGGAACCATTGGTAGGCGGCGAAGCCGATGCCGCCGATAACCAGTGCAGAAAGCAGTACCCGTTCCAACATCAGGCGATTGAAGATGGCCTCATCGGGGGCGCGTGGCGGGCGCTGGAGTTCGTTGCCTTCGCCGGGCTCGAAGGCCAGGGCGATGTGCTGGATACCGTTGGTGACCAGGTTCAGCCACAGCAGTTGCACGGCCAGCAGCGGAAGCGGCAGGCCGGCCAGCAGGGCGAGCATGAACAGCACGATCTCGGCGGCGCCGGTGGAGATGAGCAGGAAGATGACCTTGCGCACGTTGGCGTAGGCGATGCGGCCCTCTTCGACGCCGGCGACGATGGAGGCGAAGTGGTCGTCGGTGATGATCAGGTCGGCGGATTCGCGCGCCACGTCGGTGCCGCTCTTGCCCATGGCCACGCCGACGTGGGCGGCGCGGATGGCGGGGGCGTCGTTGGCGCCGTCGCCGGTCATGGCGATGAAGTGGCCGAGGCGCTGCAGGGACTGCACGATGTCCAGTTTCTGGTGCGGCTCGGTGCGGGCGAATACGCGGGTGCGCGCCACCAGGGCATCCAGTGCCGCTTCGCCCTGTTCCTGGCTCTGCGCCAGCTCGGGGCCGGTGGTGACCTCGGATTCATCCTCGGCCAGGCCCAGGTCGCGGGCGATGTGAAAGGCGGTGGTGGGGTGGTCGCCGGTGATCATGGCGACACGGATACCGGCGTGCTGGCAGGCGGCGAGTGCTTCTTTGGCACCTTCGCGCGGTGGGTCGTCCATGCCCACCAGTCCCAGCAGGGTGAGGCCGTGCAGGTGGCCGCTGGCAAATTCCTCATCCGGCCGGCGCTGGATCTCGCCGCTGGCGATGGCGATGAGGCGGTAGCCGTGCTCGGCCAGGGCTTCGGCATGCTCAGTGACCAGTTCGCGGTTGATGGGTACGATGCCCTCGGCGGTGAGCATGCTGTCGCACAGACCCAGCAGGCGCTCCGGTGCGCCCTTTACGGAGGCGATCTCGCGGCTATCGATGCGGTTGAGGCTGGCGCTGTAGCGGTTTTCCGGCTCGAAGGGGATCTCGCCCAGCGGTGGGGCGTGGGTGACGAGCTCCGGCTGCACCAGCCCCAGCTTGTGGCCGAGCACCAGCAGGGCCACGTCCACGGCATCGCCGTTGTGCACCCAGCTGCCGTCGCGGTGGCCGAGGAAGCCTTCGTTGGCAAGCACCGCGGCGCGTGCCAGCTCACGTAGGCGCTGCAGGCTGTCGGCGTCGGGCGGTTCGCCGTGGGCGTCGCGCACCTCGCCCTCGGGCAGGGTGCCGGCGCCGCTCACCCGCCAGTCTCCGCCGTCGGCCAGCAGCATATGGCGGGCGGTGAGTTCGTTCACCGTCAGGGTGCCGGTCTTGTCGCTGGCGATGAAGGTGCAGGAGCCCAATGCCTCCACCGACACCAGCCGCTTGACGATCACCTGGCGTTTCGCCATGCGCATCTGGCCGATGGTGAGGGTGACGGTGAGCGCCACCGGCAGGCCCTCGGGGATGGCGGACACGGCCAGCGCCACGGCGAGCAGGAACACCGCCTGCCAGCCCATGCCCTGGGCCAGCGCGGCGAAGGCCATGAGCACGATGGCGATGCCCACCAGTGCCGCCACCCACAGGGTGAAGCGGCGCATGCGCTGCAGCAGTGGGGGATCGGCGGCCTTGGCACTCTGCATGGCGGAGGCGAGGTCGCCGATCTCGGTGTCGCGGCCGGTATGTACGGTGATGCCGCTGGCGCGGCCGCGGATGACCAGGGTGCCGCTGAAGGCCATATTGGCGCGCTCGGCCAGCGGTGTATCCGGGTCGAGCTGGGCCTCGGGGTTCTTGCGCACCGGCAGTGATTCGCCGGTCAACAGGGCCTCGTCGATCTCCAGTTCCTGGGTAGTGATCAGGCGCAGGTCGCTGGGCACCTTGCTGCCCGATTCCAGCAATACAATGTCGCCGGGTACCACTTCGCTGGCGTCGATCTCATAGGCCCCACTATGGCCCTCGTCCTCGCGCAGCACCCGTGCACGCGTGCTCACCAGCCCGGACAGGGCGGAGGCCGAGCGTGCCGCGGAGTATTCCTGATAGGTGCCGATGATGGCGTTGATGAGCAGCACGGCGAAGATGAAGCCGGCGTCCGACCATTCCCCGGTCAGCGCCGAGACGGCGGCCGCCGCCAGCAACACATAGATCAGCGGATTGAGGAATTGACTGATGAACAGTGCACCGATGCCGGGTGGTTTTTCCGTCGGCAGGGTGTTGGGGCCGAACTGTGCCAGGCGGTGCGCGGCCTCGTCGCGGGACAGGCCGTCGCGTGAGCTGCCGAGTTCGGCGATGACCTCGTCGATGGACTGGGTGTGGGCCGTGCGCATGGTTTGATTGTAGTTGAGGGCGCTTGGTGGCGGGAGGGGGGGAATGAGGAAGTGCCCTGTTTCACGGTAGGAGCGGACCCCCGGGCCGCGATGAATTTTCCACCATGGCTATCGCGGCCCGGGGGTCCGCTCCTACGGCTGTCTGGTGCGCAAAGAAGACCTTGGTTCTTTTCTTCGCGGGTTTTGCGCCTCTGCGATAGAGTCAAAAAGCTTCCGTAGGGTGGGCGATGCCCACGGTCTTTATTTTGTCTTTGTATTTTCCTTTGCGCCTTCTGCGCCTATGCGAGAGAATCAAAAAGAATCCATACGCGCGCACGTAGGGCTGTTCAAGTTCTCCAGCTCCTGCGCCGTTGATCGTGCGATGTCTTCCTGTTGCCGGAGCCGCCCCTGCCCGTGAACAAAGAACTGCGAAACTTCCTCCATGCCATACGCCAGAGCGCGCAGGATCTGGCCCCCATCGTGCTGGTGATCGGCTTTTTCCAGTTAGTGGTGTTGCAGCAGCCGATTCCCAACATGGGTGAAATTTTCGTCGGTACTCTGCTGGTGGTGCTGGGGCTGACACTGTTCGTGCGTGGGTTGGAGATGGGGCTGTTTCCCATCGGTGAATCCATGGCCTACGATTTTTCCCGCAAGGGTAGCCTGTTCTGGTTGTTAACCTTTGGTTTTCTGCTCGGCTTCGGCACCACGGTGGCGGAACCGGCGCTGATCGCGGTGGCCAATGAGGCGGCGGAGGTGGCGGCCAATGGCGGCATCATCGCCGGCACGGAGGAGGCCCGTGACGGCTACGCGCTGGGTCTGCGCCTGACGGTGGCGGTGGCGGTGGGGGTGGCGATTCTGATCGGCGTGCTGCGCATCCTGCGCGGTTGGTCCATCCAGTATCTGATCATTGGTGGTTACCTGGGGGTGGTGGTGATGACCGGTTTTGCGCCGGATTCCATCATCGGCATCGCCTATGACTCCGGTGGTGTGACCACCTCCACCATCACCGTGCCTCTGGTCACCGCGTTGGGCGTGGGGCTGGCGTCGAGTATCCGCGGGCGCAGTCCCATGATCGACGGCTTCGGTCTCATCGCCTTCGCCTCGCTGACGCCGATGATCTTTGTCATGGCCTACGGGATGCTGATTTGATGGGGTTGTTACTCGACATTCTCGAAACCCTGGTACTGACGGTGCGCGACGTGCTGCCCATCGCGGTAATCATCTTCGGTATGCAGTTTCTGGTGATTCGCCGGCCGATACCTAATCTGCGCAGGGTGCTGCTGGGCTTTCTGTTCGTGCTGATGGGACTGGCGTTGTTTTTGGTGGGACTGGAAAAAGCACTGTTTCCCCTCGGCAAGATCATGGCCCAACAGCTGACCGATCCCGCCTTCCTGGCCGCCTCATTGGACAGCGCCGGTGAGGTGCTGCAGTGGCATCACTACAAATGGGTGTACCTGTTCGCCTTTGCCATCGGTTTCGCCACGACTCTCGCCGAGCCTGCGTTGCTGGCGGTGGCGATCAAGGCCAACGAAGTGTCTGGTGGTGCTATTGGCGTCGGCGGACTGCGCGTGGCGGTGGCGCTGGGTGTGGCGCTGGGTATTGCGCTGGGGTCCTACCGTATCGTCACCGGCCTGCCGCTGCAGAATTTCATTATTGCCGGCTATGTGGTGGTGATTGTGCAGACCCTGTTTGCACCGAAGATGATCATCGCCCTGGCCTATGATTCCGGTGGCGTGACCACATCCACCGTCACCGTGCCGCTGGTTACGGCCCTGGGGCTGGGGCTGGCCAGTACGGTGCCCGGGCGTAGCCCGCTGTTGGACGGCTTCGGCCTGATCGCCTTTGCCAGCCTGTTCCCCATCATGGGCGTGCTGGGCTATGCACAGTTGAGTCACTGGAAGGCGCGACGTTCCCGTGAATGAACGCCTGTTGAATACCCATGGTCAAATTTAATAGGAGGTTGGCATGCATTTCAAACTGATTATTGCGCTGGTTGAGGACTGCAAGACCGACAAGGTATTGGAGGCTGCGCGTGATGCCGGTGCTACCGGAGCGACGGTGATCAATCACGCCCGCGGCGAAGGGTTGGAGACCAGCAAGACATTCTTTGGCTTGTCGCTGGAGACGCAGCGCGACATGCTGCTGTTTCTGGTGGAGGAACACCTGAGTCGGAGTATCCTCGAGAAGATTGCTGCGGTGGCGGAATTTGACAGCTGTCCCGGCAGTGGTATTGCCTTTCAGATCGATGTGGAAGACGCCGTGGGCGTTGCGCATCAGGTGCAAAAACTGACATCGGTAGTGGAGGAAGAATTATGATCAATCGTGAAATCGTCCGCGTCCGCGACGTGATGAAGCAGCAGATCGACATCATCGATGGCATGACCACGGTGAGCGAGGCCCTGCACACCATGAAACACGTGGAGACCAAGTGCCTGATCATCGACAAGCGCCACGAGAACGATGAATACGGCATGGTGCTGATCGCCGACATCGCCAAGCAGGTGTTGGCCAAGGATCGTGCTGCGGATCGCGTTAATGTCTACGAGATCATGAGCAAGCCGGTGCTGACCGTGGCCCCGGAGATGGACATCCGCTACTGTGCACGGCTATTCGAGCGTTTTGGCCTGTCGCGTGCGCCGGTGGTGGATCAGGGCAAGTTGCTGGGCGTCATTAGCTACACCGACATGGTGCTGCGCGGGCTGTGCCGGAACATCGACTGACCCCCCCGTCCTCCCGCCATTCCTGCCTGCGTCGAAATGACGAACGGGGCGGATTCCTTAGTCTTCGTTTTTCTTTGCGTTCCTTCGCGTCCTTTGCGGTTAAAGGGTTTTTCCATTCGTAGGTGAGTAGTCGGTAAGTCAATGCGAGCCCCCTTCAGTTTTCGTTGTGGCTGTCGATAGCTCTGCAGAGTAAAACTGGATGCCGATACCACCGATGAACACGCTGCAACGGGCGCTGTGCGCCTTTCTCCTGCTGCTGAGCAGCCTGCCGGGCTGGGCCGCCAGCGATCCTGATAGTGCGCTGATCAATGCCGCGCGTGAGGGGCGCATGGAGGAGGTACGCTCCCTGCTGGCACAGGGGGCGAATGTCAACGCCAGCAATCCCAACGGCAAGACGCCGCTGATGGCGGCGGCGTTCTACGGCAATACGCGCATCGTCCGCCTGCTGTTGTCCGAGGGCGCCGATGTCAATGCCAAGGACAAGAGCGAGTCCACCGCCCTGATGGCGGCCATCTTCAGCGGTAACATCAGTATCGTCAAAGACCTGATCGCTGAGGGTGCCGATGTCAACGCCAAGAACAAGGCCGGGTTGACACCTTTGAAACGAGCGACGGCCATGGAGCACAAAGAAATCGCCAAGTTGCTTGAAGCATCAGGTGCCGAGGGTGAAGATGGTGGCGGCAAGAAAAAGAAAAAGAAAAAGAAAAAGAAAAAGAAAAAGAAGAAAAAGAAATAGCCTGGCTTTACACTGCTAGTACTAGCTATTTTGAACTCTCGGACTGACTTCACAGACAAATGCAGATCGACGGATGGGCCCTTGCCGCTGGTACTATTTTTCTTGGTTTGTGGTGGTTGCTGGTGCGCTTTTTACGTCGCTGCGAGGTAGCCAGCCCGGCGGACTGGGGAGGCCCCTGGCATAATCGGCTGGTAGGCATGACCGTGCTGTTTTGCCGCCATTTCCATCGCTTGCCACCGGATCTGCTGCCGCTGCCCGCTGAGGGGCCCGTGGTGGTGGCCAGTAACCACGTTTCCGGGCTGGATCCCCTGCTGCTGATCGCAGCCAGCCCGCGCCCCCTGCGCTTTCTTATCGCCCGCGAGGAATATGAGCGTTTCGGTCTGACCTGGCTTTTTCGTCTCGCCGGTTGCATTCCCGTTGATCGTTCGGGCCGCCCTGAGCGTGCCCTGCGCGAGGCCCTGCGTGTGCTGGGCAATGGTGAGGTGATCGCGGTTTTCCCCCATGGCAAGATTCATCTCGATTCCGACCCGCCACGCAGGATCAAGGGTGGTGCGGTACGCCTGGCGCAGCGGGCCGGCTGCCCGATTCTGCCCCTGCGGGTAGAGGGTGTGCGGGGCGAGGGGCATACCCTGCTGGCGGTGCTGCTGCACAGCCGGGCGTGGATTCGGGGTTTTCCGCCGCTGGATTGCCAACTGCTTTCTGAGCAGGATTGCCTGCTGCAGCTCGCGCAGATTCTGGAGGGGGAAACCGGCTCGGAGTCCGTAATCGGTTGAGTTGAAAAGGCTAATCTTCGTGGCGGCTTGCAGGGCGCCCTCGCCATGACTAATATTTGAGCAATTCACTTTTTAGCGGCGGCAGTAACGGGGGTGGTTATGGAGCTGGAACTTGTACCGGAAGATGACGACAAAGATCCAGTCAAAAAGGCGGAGGAGCAAGCGGCCGAGGAGGCCCCTGCCTATACCGGCCCCGAGCGCCGCAAGCAGCAACGGCGGCAAAAGGTGGATCGCCGCGAGATGGTGCGTTTTGAGGAGAAAACGGATCGTCGCTCCGGGAACGATCGCCGTCGTCCTCAGGGCTTGTGGAAAGATCGCGATTTCTGAATCGGCTCAAAACCCCTGAACACCCGCGGCGTTTTTTCGTCCGCCCCCGCATTTCCCCACCCCTGCGCAGAAACCCTGCTGCGCGCTTGAATCGCCCCTTGCCCATCCCCATCTACCTCTCAACAGTAAACCAATTTCATACTTTTACAGGGGTTGATGCGGCATGCGTATGGACAAACTCACCAGCAAATTTCAGTCGGCATTGGCCGATGCCCAAAGCCTGGCCGTGGGCCGGGATCATCAGTTTATTGAGCCGGTACACCTGATGACGGCAATCCTCGATCAGGAAGGCAGCACGGTGCGCCACCTGCTGGCCAATTCCGAGGTCAACATCAATCAGTTGCGCGCCTCACTGGGCGAGGCGCTGGAGCGCCTGCCGCAGGTGGAGGGTGCGGCCGGTGACGTGCATGTATCCAATGATCTGGGGCGCCTGCTGAACCAGACCGACAAGCTGGCGCAGAAACGCAAGGATCAGTATATCTCCAGTGAGCTGTTCGCCCTCGCTGCGGTGGAGGATAAGGGGTCGCTGGGTGAATTGATGCGCAAGGCCGGTGCCTCCAAGGCCGGGCTGGAAAAGGCCATCGAGGCCATGCGTGGCGGCGAGGCGGTGACCGACCCCAACGCCGAGGAACAGCGTCAGGCGCTGGAAAAATACACCATTGATCTCACCGAGCGCGCCGAGCAGGGCAAGCTGGATCCGGTGATCGGCCGGGACGACGAGATTCGCCGCACCATTCAGGTGCTGCAGCGCCGCACCAAGAACAACCCGGTGCTGATCGGTGAACCCGGCGTGGGCAAGACCGCCATCGCTGAAGGGCTGGCGCAGCGTATTATTAATGGCGAGGTGCCCGAGGGCATGAAGAACAAACGCCTGCTGTCGCTGGACATGGGGTCGTTGATCGCCGGTGCCAAGTTCCGCGGTGAATTCGAGGAACGCCTGAAGGGTGTGCTCAATGATCTGTCCAAGCAGGAAGGGCAGGTCATCCTGTTTATCGACGAGCTGCACACCATGGTCGGCGCGGGCAAGGCCGAGGGCGCCATGGATGCCGGCAATATGCTCAAGCCCGCCCTGGCGCGCGGTGAGCTGCACTGCGTGGGTGCCACGACGCTGGATGAATACCGTCAGTACATCGAAAAGGACGCTGCCCTGGAACGCCGCTTCCAGAAGGTGTTGGTGGACGAGCCGTCGGTGGAAGACACCATCGCCATCCTGCGTGGCCTGAAAGAGAAATACGAGGTGCACCACGGCGTGGAGATTACCGATCCGGCCATCGTCGCCGCGGCCACCCTGTCACACCGCTACATCACCGACCGCCAGCTGCCGGACAAGGCCATCGACCTCATCGATGAGGCCGCCAGCCGTATTCGCATGGAAATCGATTCCAAGCCGGAAAGTATGGATAAGCTCGACCGGCGTCTGATCCAGCTCAAGATCGAGCGTGAGGCGCTGAAGAAGGAGAGCGACGAAGCCTCGAAGAAACGCCTGTCGATACTGGAGGAAGAGATCGAGAAGCTGGAGCGGGAGTACGCCGATCTGGAAGAGATCTGGAAGGCCGAAAAGGCCGCTCTGCAAGGCACCCAGCATATCAAGGAAGAGCTGGAACGCGCCCGGTTGGAGTTGGAAACGGCGCAGCGTGCCGGTGATCTGGCGCGTGCCGGTGAACTGCAGTACGGGCGCATCCCGGATCTCGAAAAGTCGCTGGAAATGGCCGCGCAGGCGGAACAGCAGGAAATGCGCCTGTTGCGCAACAAGGTTGCCGAAGAGGAGATCGCCGAGGTGGTGTCCAAGTGGACCGGCATCCCCGTGTCCAAGATGCTCGAGGGTGAGCGCGAGAAGCTGCTGCAGATGGAAGACAATCTGAGCAAGCGTGTGGTGGGCCAGGATGAGGCGGTGAAGGCCGTGGCCGATGCCATTCGCCGTTCACGCGCCGGGCTGTCGGATCCGAACCGGCCCAATGGCTCGTTCCTGTTCCTCGGTCCCACCGGCGTGGGCAAGACCGAGCTGACCAAGGCGTTGGCGGAATTTCTCTTCGATACCGAGGACGCCATGGTGCGCATCGACATGTCCGAGTTCATGGAGAAGCACTCCGTGGCGCGGCTGATCGGCGCGCCTCCCGGCTACGTGGGCTACGAAGAGGGTGGTTATCTGACCGAGGCGGTGCGTCGCAAGCCCTATTCGGTGATCCTCCTCGATGAGGTGGAGAAGGCGCACCCGGACGTGTTCAACGTGTTGCTGCAGGTGCTTGATGACGGCCGCCTCACGGACGGCCAGGGTCGCACCGTGGACTTCCGCAACACGGTAATCGTGATGACCTCGAATCTCGGCTCGCAGCTGATTCAGGAGATGGCAAGAATTGACGACTATGATGCCATGAAGACCGCGGTGCTCGAAGTGGTGGGCGACCACTTCCGTCCCGAGTTCATCAACCGCATCGATGAAGTCGTGGTGTTCCATCCCCTGGGCCGTGAGCAGATCCGCTCCATCACCTCGATTCAGGTGGAATACCTGCGCCAGCGTCTGCAGGATCGCGACATGGATCTGGAGCTCACTGAGGCCGCGCTGGACATGCTGGGCGAGGCCGGTTTCGATCCGGTCTACGGCGCGCGACCGCTGAAGCGGGCCATTCAGCACCAGGTCGAGAACGGCCTGGCGCAGGAGATCCTCGCCGGACACTTCGTGCCGGGCGATGTCATCTTGGTGGACGTGGAAGGCGAGCATTTGGTGTTCCACAAGAAGGAGGGCGTGCGCGCCAGTGCCGCCTGATTTCGGTGCCATTCGACACTAATAAGGCCCCCTTGTGTGGGGCCTTATTTTTTTACACGGTGAGGAAGGTTCAGCTATGGCCGGTTTTGACATGAAAATCCGTCATGTGTAGGGTTGTAGCCATACCGGGGGAGACGGTGATGCCGGGCGGGCTGGGTTCTGCCGCCAGGTAAACAATAAAATAAAGTTATGTAATTAAAGAGAGGAGACAGACCGATGACGTTTATGACGGGGTTTATCGTTGTACTGATTGTGGGGGCTGTTATTAGCCTGATAACCATCAAGGATGTGATGGCCGAACGTAACAAGTAGCGTTTAGCCGGGATACATGAACCGCGGGCAGTGAGGGCTGCCCCGCGGTTTTTTTTGTGCCTGAAGTTTGCCCTGAAGGGCGGCGAAAAGACAGGAATGCTCCGAATAGTACTGGCCTAAGCCGAAAATAGCGTCATTCCGGGCGGAACGAAGTGAAGACCCGGAATCCAGGGTGCTTGAAACTCCGTACATTCTGGGTTCCCGCCTTCGCGGGAATGACGGTATTCCAAAGCCTTTCAAGCTTCAGTCAGTGCCATTTGGGAATGCTCCCGTCTATGCCTAACGTTATTGCGGATTATGGCAGCTGGGCGGGGAAGGCCAACACGGTGGCCGCCGGGGCCGCATCCTGCGAGCGTCGGGGCGTGCCCGGGGTGGCCGACAAAAGCTCATGCTGGCGCAGATTGAGCTGGTGGAGCGAATCCCACATCATGTTGGAGATAGCCAGACAGGAGGCCATGGGGCCGCCCGCCAGTTTCCGGGTCTGGTCGATCTGCCATTGCAGACCTTGCAGGCGGCGGCGGTGTGGCCTTGGCGCTTGCTCGATCAGCTGTTCGATCTTCTCCCGGCGCATGGCCTCGAAGGCCTCGGGATCATTTTTGGCCAACTGCTTCCAGAAATCGAAATCCAGGCCGTCGGTACGGTGAGACTGCTCGTTCATGACTCCCTCCACCTTGTCGGTATCGCTGTAGGGCGCCACACTCGAAGAGCCCTTTTATCCACGGGTGGAGTGATTCGCTCCTGCGAAAAACTCCAGGAAGATGACCGGGATGGCTAAAGTCGCCGTGACTCTGGCCGCTAATACTCAGTTTGGCCCGGGCATAGGTTCATTTTCCCGGTTTTGCGTGGGAGTGTCAAAAAAACGACCACTCTGTACTGTTTGTCTTTCAACCCATTGAATTGGGTGGAGTTATTTTCTGCTGCCCGGTTTCGTTGTCACCTTCCTGGCGCACCTTGGCGAGAAATTCGACGAAGAAGGCGGCAAAGATACCGAGGAACAGGCCGAGGAACAGGCTGAGGATCAGAATGATCTTCTTGCCGGGACCGGTCGGATCGAGGGACTGCAGGGGCGGGGACAGGGCACGTGTGGTCTGCAGGTTGGCGAGCCGGGTCTCCAACTGCTGGATGGTCTGCTCCTGGCGGGCGACCTTGCGGTTGTGGTCGGCGAGCAGCTTACGCAGTTGCTCTTCCAGCTCACCTATCCGCGGGGCCTGGTGCTTCTGTGACCGCTGGTTATCGCGAACCAGCTTGTCCAGCTCCTGGCCGATCTTGCCGATGGCCTGGCGCTGGATGGCGTACTCACGCTGGTTGGCGGCTATCTGGTTTTCCAGTTGCTCGCGGGCATCTTGCTGTTTGATGAGCAGCCGTTCTTCCAGGCTGGCGAGTCGGCTGCGGTTCTGCTGTAGCTCATTGTCGATCATCAGCATGGTCATGGCCGATGCCTCGGAGTTGATATTGGCAATGGCCTGGGTACGCCGGCCGAGGGCGTCGTTGATCTGTGTTCGCAGGTCTTTGACCTGTTGTTCCAGCAGTTTGTCGACCTTGTCGAGGCGTTGGTAGCGGGCCTTGAGTAACGCTTCCTTGCCGCGCAAGTCGGCAAGGGCTTTTTCGGCCCTGGCCTTGCGGGTTTCCAGATCCTTCTTTGGCAGGACCAGGGTCAGGGGGTCTTTCAGCCGCTCCAGTTCCATGCGGGCCTTGAGAAGTTTGCTTTCCAAGGCGCGCTTTTTGACTTCCAGGGTACTGGGGTCGGTGAGGGCTGAAAGGGCGAGTTGGGCCTGACCCAGCTGGGTCTTCATGTTGCTGCGGATCACTGCTGACACACGGCGGTGGTCGCCTTCCACCTTGTCGATGACCGTCTGCATGATGGTGAGGTAGGCAGGGCCGTCCTCTTCCGGTGCCTTGGCTTCGAGGACGATCAGCTCGCTGCCTTTGGGGATACGGCTCTCAACTTTGTAACCCTTCTCCGTCCCCTGTGCCTGTGAGAAGCTGTGCAGGGCTTGGGGAATGTAGCTTTCCCGGATCTTGGCCAGCACCGTTTCCGGGGGCTCGATGGGCAGGGCGTCACTGTTGGTGGAGGGCTTACTGCCGATCTCGATGGCCGTGGTGTAGGTGTATTTTGCGGGCATCAGCAGGGCCACCAGCAGGCCGGCCAGCAGAGCCAGACCGAGGACGGTGAAGATAACCCCTCGCCGCCGCGACAACACCATCCACAGATCGATCAGGCTGATACTGTCTTCTTCGTGCCAGGGTTCGGCGAGTACGACTTGAGGAACTTGCGGGGTACTGGGGGTGCTAGGTACGGCTTTTGTCATCTACTGCGTCCTTTGAGGGTGCTCGGGGCATCGGTGCTTAATCGTTCGTTGCCTTGCTTGCAAAGGACAACCAGCCTTTCCCTGTGCAAGCCGCCTTGCGATAGCGCTTGTCAGGTTGCGCAGAGGCCACAAGCAATGATGGGAAGTGCCCTTAATGGCGCCTTCCCTGAATCCAGCTGCAAGGATAAGGGTTGAGGGGGATGGAAACAATGCACCGAAGCCGGGAATAAGTCTCAAATTATCGGTATTTTCGGCGCTTGAGCACCGGGCCGAGGTAATGACCGGTGTGCGAGGCCGTGACCGCGGCGACCTGCTCGGGGCTGCCGCTGGCGACGATGGTGCCGCCTTTTTCACCGCCCTCAGGGCCGATGTCGATGATCCAGTCGGCGGTCTTGATCACGTCCAGATTGTGCTCGATGACGACGATCGTGTTGCCGTGGTCGCGCAGGCGGTTGAGTACCACCAGCAACTGCTCGATGTCGTGGAAGTGCAGGCCGGTGGTGGGTTCGTCGAGAATATACAGGGTGTTGCCGGTGTCACGCTTGGACAGTTCGCGCGCCAGCTTGACGCGCTGCGCCTCGCCGCCGGACAGGGTGGTGGCGTTCTGGCCTAACTTGATGTAGCTGAGGCCGACGTCCATCAGGGTCTGCAGCTTGCGCGCCACCGGCGGTACGGCATCGAAGAAGATGCGCGCGTCCTCGATGGTCATCTCCAGCACCTCGAAGATGTTCAGCCCCTTGTAGCGGATCTCCAGCGTCTCGCGGTTATAACGCTTGCTCTTGCAGATGTCGCAGGGCACGTAGATGTCGGGCAGGAAGTGCATTTCCACCTTGATCACACCGTCGCCGCGGCAGGCCTCGCAGCGGCCGCCCTTGACGTTGAAGCTGAAACGCCCCGGCGTATAGCCGCGTGCGCGCGCCTCCTGGGTGCCGGCGAAGATTTCGCGGATGGGGGTGAACAGGCCAGCATAGGTGGCGGGATTGGAGCGGGGCGTACGGCCGATGGGGCTCTGGTCGATGTCCACCACCTTGTCGAACTGTTCCAGCCCTTCGATGCTATCACAAGGTGCCGGGCTTTCCGGGTTCTTGTTGATCACTTGTGCGGCATAGCGGTACAGAGTGTCGTTGATGAGGGTGGATTTCCCGGAACCGGAGACGCCAGTAATAGCGGTCATCAGGCCCATGGGAATGTCGACATTTACCGATTTCAGGTTGTTGCCGCGTGCGCCGCGGATGCGGATTTGACGTTCGGGATCGGCTGCCGTGCGCTGTGCCGGTATCTCAATGGCGCGGCGGCCGGAGAGGTAGGCGCCGGTCAGCGAGGCCTCGTTGGCGAGAATGTCTGCCGGCGTACCCTGGGCGACGATTTCGCCACCATGCACACCGGCACCGGGGCCGATGTCCAGTACGTGGTCGGCGGCGCGGATGGCGTCCTCGTCGTGTTCGACCACGATCACCGTGTTGCCCATGTCGCGCAGATAGGTGAGGGTGTTGAGCAGGCGCTGGTTGTCGCGCTGGTGCAGGCCGATGCTGGGCTCGTCGAGCACGTACATCACGCCCACCAGGCCGGCGCCGATCTGGCTGGCGAGGCGGATGCGCTGTGCCTCGCCGCCGGACAGGGTGTCGGCGCTGCGATCCAGGGACAGATAATCGAGACCGACGTTGACCAGGAAATCCAGCCGCTGGCTGATCTCTTTGACGATCTTGGCGGCGATCTCGCCGCGGTGGCCGGCAATATCAAGCTGGGCGAAGAAGGTCTGGGCGCGATCCACCGGCAGGGCGGTGATCTCCGGCAGGTTGCGTTCGGCGACGAACACGTGGCGCGAGGCCTGCGACAGGCGCGCGCCCTGGCAGTCGGGGCAGGTCTGGTTGTTGAGGTATTTGGCCAGTTCTTCGCGCACCACGTTGGAATCGGTCTCGCGGTAGCGGCGTTCCATGTTGGGCAGGATGCCCTCGAAGGGGTGTTTGCGTACCTTGGTCTCGCTGCGGTCGCCATGATAGCGGAATTCGATCTCGGTGTTGCCGCTGCCGGTGAGGATCACCTGGCGAATGTTTTCCGGCAGTTGTTCGAAGGGAGTGTCAAGATCGAAGCCGTAGTGCTGGGCCAGTGAGGTGATCAGCTGAAAATAGTAGGCGTTGCGGCGGTCCCAGCCACGGATGGCGCCGGCCGGCAGGGACAGTTCCGGGTGGCGCACCACGCGTTCGGGGTCGAAGAACTGTTTCACGCCCAGGCCGTCGCAGCTGGGGCAGGCGCCGGCGGGATTGTTGAAGGAGAACATGCGGGGTTCCAGCTCCGACAGCGCATAACCGCACACCGGACAGGCGAAGCGGGCGGAGAACAGCAGCTCTTTCTGTTCTTCACTGACCGCTCCCTGGGTATCGCCCAACAAGGCCACGGCGGCGATGCCGTCACTCAGGGCCAGGGCGGTTTCGAAGGAGTCGGCCAGACGTTGCTGCTGATCCGGCCTCACCTTGAGTCGGTCCACCACCACCTCGATGCTGTGCTTCTTGCGCAGATCCAGCTCCGGCACACCGTCCAGTTCGTACATCTCGCCGTCCACTCGCACGCGCACGAAGCCTTGGGCGCGCAGGTCTTTGAAAATATTGAGATGTTCACCCTTGCGATCACGCACCACCGGTGCCAGCAGCAGGATACGGGTGCCCTCGGGCAGGGCCAGCACCTGATCCACCATCTGGCTGACGGTCTGCATCTCCAGGCTGGTGCCGTGTTGCGGGCAGCGCGGGGTGCCGGCACGGGCATAGAGCAGGCGCAGGTAGTCGTAGATCTCGGTAATGGTGCCGACGGTGGAGCGCGGGTTATGCGAGGTGGATTTCTGTTCAATGGAGATGGCCGGCGACAGACCCTCGATGTGGTCCACGTCCGGCTTTTCCATCATCGACAGGAACTGCCGCGCGTAGGCCGACAGTGACTCCACGTAACGCCGCTGGCCCTCGGCGTAGATGGTGTCGAAGGCCAGCGAGGACTTGCCGGAACCGGACAGGCCGGTGATGACAATCAGCTTGTCACGCGGCAGGTCGAGATCGATATTTTTCAGATTATGGGTGCGGGCACCCTGGATGCGGATAAATTCCATAGAGGCTAGGGCCTGTTAATGCTGATTGCGCCACCGCGACGGTGGCCATTTTTTTGCAGGACAAGGCGCATCGAGCGCAATGTACTTGCCGTACATAAGTGAGATGCAACGCCGTCTTGTGGAAAAATGGTCCCGTCCCTCCGGGTTGCGCCCCAAAAAGGGTCATGCAGCGTTGCTCGTCGTTTATTTGACCCCACCAAACTGCTCTCCTCGCGCCTTACCTGACCCTTTTTGGGGCGGCAACGCGGCGGTGCAATCAGCGTTAACAGGCCCTGCGTCGGTACCGAGTAAGCATCCCGGGAACGGTGATTCCTGGAATAACAGAGTAATTTTCTGTGTCATGGCGAACCTGCTAATATACGCGGTTCTACCCTGCTGAATCAAAACGGCGTGTTGTTTTTCTTTCATCCCGTCATGTTTGCTGTAGGGCAATAACAAAATATACAGCGATAAAAGGTCCAGTGTGAGCAGTCGATCCACCACCGAGAACACCACCAAGAACAAAGGCGAGAACGAGGGAATGGTGCCGACCGAGCGCCGTGCGGTTTTTTCCCTGGCAAGCATCTATGCCCTGCGCATGATGGGGCTTTTCATGATCCTGCCGGTGTTCGCCCTGTATGGCGAAACGCTGGAAGGCTATACCCCAGTACTGATCGGCATCGCCATCGGTATCTACGGCCTCACCCAGGCGATTCTGCAAATCCCTTTTGGTATGGCCTCGGATCGCTTTGGCCGCAAGCCGATAATCACCCTGGGGTTGCTCATCTTTGCCATCGGCTCAGTGGTGGCAGCGATGTCCGACAGCATGAGCGGCGTCATTATTGGCCGTGCCCTGCAGGGCGCCGGCGCCATTGCCGCGGCGGTGATGGCGCTCACCGCCGATCTCACCCGCGAGGAACACCGTCTCACCGCGATGGCCATCATCGGCATGAGTATCGGCGCCGCGTTTTCCGTCTCATTGGTGGCCGGGCCGGTACTGAACAACTGGATCGGTGTCGATGGCATCTTCTGGCTGACCGGACTGCTGGCTCTGGTGGCGGTGGCGGTGCTGCATTTCATCGTGCCCAATCCCGTGCATACCCGTCTGCATCGTGATGCGCAGACCGTGCCCAGTCAGCTGAAAGACGTGGTCAAGGACGCCCAGCTGCTGCGCCTGGATTTCGGCATCTTTGCCCTGCACATGATGCTTACCGCGACCTTCGTTGTCCTGCCGCTGGCGCTGCGTGACGCCGCGGGTCTTGATACCGACCACCACTGGTACGTCTATCTGCCGGTGATGTTGTTGTCCATGCTGCTGATGATTCCTTTTGTGATTATCGCGGAGAAAAAACGCCGCATAAAATCTATCTTTGCCGCCTGTGTGCTGGCGCTGGGGCTGGCGGAAGTGATATTCATGACCTTCAATGATTCCCTGTACGGCATCGTCATCGGCCTGTTTGTCTTCTTCACCGCCTTTAACGCCCTGGAGGCCACCTTGCCGTCGTTGATCGCCAAGGTGGTGTCGCCGAACAACAAGGGCACCGCCATGGGCGTATACTCCAGTTCGCAGTTCATGGGTGCCTTTTTTGGGGGTGTGCTGGGCGGCTGGTTGTACAGCATCGGTGGTTTTGAGGCAGTATTCGGTTTCTGTGTCGCCGTGGCGGTGGTGTGGTTCTTTGTCGCCGCCACCATGCAGAGTCCGCGCTACCTCAGCAGTCACCTGGTACGGGTGGGCAAGATCGACGAAGAGCAGGCGCGCCACCTGGTGGGAGAGTTCACCAAGGTCACCGGTGTCGCCGAGGCGGTGGTGCTTCCCGAAGATGGCATTGCCTATCTGAAGGTGGATCTGCGCGCGCTGGATCGGGAAGCCCTGAAGGCTTTTGCGGAAAAGGATGATTCCGCGGATAACGCTGCGCCAGTGTAGAGGTAGAGGAAAGTGGTGAGTCATCTGCTGAAAGGGCCGAGAAACCCTTGATAACGTTTGATAATTTTTTGACGACAACGAATTCAGGTTAGGAGAGAACAATGGCACGAGGCATCAACAAAGTTATCCTGATCGGCAATCTGGGTCAGGATCCCGATGTAAAATACATGCCCAACGGCAACGCAGTGGCCAATGTCACGGTGGCCACCAGCGAGAGTTGGAAGGACAAGAATACCGGTGAGATGCAGGAGCGCACCGAATGGCATCGTGTGGTGTTTTTCCGCCGTCTGGCGGAGATCGCCGGCGAATACCTGAAAAAGGGCTCCAAGGTCTATATCGAGGGCAAGCTGCAGACCCGCAAGTGGCAGGATCAGAGCGGCAACGACCGCTATACCACCGAGATCATCGCCAACGAGATGCAGATGCTGGATTCCCGTGGCGGCGGGGGTGGCGGTAATCAGTTTGGCGGGGGACAGCAGAACCAGGGCCAAAACCAGGGGCAAGGCCAGAGCCAAGGCCAGAGCCAAGGCCAGAGCCAAGGCCAAGGCCAAAGCCAAGGCCAAAGCCAGCCTTCCGGTCAGTCCAGTGGTGGCGCACCTGCCAGCGGTAGCTTCGATGATGGTGGTTTCGACGACGATATTCCGTTCTGACGGACACCTAAGAATATAATGTAAAAGAATTTATCTAAGCCCCTATATCAAGGGGCTTTTTTATTTGTTCAACGTATGAATGACGTGTAGTAAATTTTCGGGGAAAATCGATATTGGATGTATTGCTGATTGTGTAAGCCATTGAATTACAATAAGTTAATTCTTGTTTGCGAGGCGGATTCAATATTTTTGTTGTCAGATAGGCAGTCGTAAGCTACTGAATAATATGTGAATTACTAGTAATTCACATTGAATTCATGGCTATCAATCAGATGGATTTGGTTTGAAAAATCATTGCGGTTAACATATATATTAACTATAGTTTGGTTCCGATGTGAAAAACGATAAGCCTAAGGACAGCTACAAAGGGTCTAAATTTACGGTCATACACTGTGAAGGAGCGCTAGAAAGCTATGTTGCGGCTCTTAATAGTGTAAATGCCGGAAAGAAGGGAAAGAAGCATGGGTCGTTTACACGTGGGATCATTCAGCAGATCGGAAGGCTTGCTGATGGGCAGAGAATGTCGAGAGAAAATTTTCCTCAAGAAGGTGATTTGCCTAAAAGAAAAGGTCAGCAGAAAGCCAAGAAGTTTAACGCCCTGAAACGAATACCAATTCGAGGTTATTGTTGGTTATCAGTTAGACATAATAATACGTATTTTATCAGTCATTATGTCTATAAGAATTATGATGATCTTAGGGAGCGTGATACGAACAGAGTTGGGGCCAACTGGCGAAGAATCGAGGAAAATGGAGATGAGCGCTAAAGATATGTTTTTTCCTGAAGGCAAGGATTTCAGTAGGACAGAAGAAAGAGCATACGCACGTGAAGAGCTTGTTTATAATGTGACTGAAGATATTTTAGTGGCTCTCGAAGATCTGAACGTTAGCAAGAAAGAGCTTGCACGACGTTTAGGGAAATCTCGTTCTTATATTACGCAGGTTTTGAGTGGTGCGCGTAATATGACTCTGGGAAGTCTCTCCGATATTTGCTTTGCATTGGGAATAAAGCCAAAAGTAACAATTCCGGTTGAGTCCGTATTGGATAGCTTGGAGTCTGCCGGTAAAAATCTTTGGGCAACGGAAGAAATTGAATTGAAGACAGGTGAACTGATTCGTAAGTCTGAAAATGTGATTGACTGCCGCGATTCTAAGGTATGGGAGAATCAGGCAGCTTAATGATGAATGTTTGTTTGAAAAACGCTCAAAATAGCCTCTGTATTCAATCGGTAAACCTGAAAGAAAGCAAAGTATTTGTTAGGGATGGCATAGATATTCCAGCGTTGGATAGAGATGAGACTGCTGTGCAGAGTTTCAGATCGATTATCAGGGTAGAAGAAATTTCATTGGCTGATCCTGAGGGTGGGGAGGATATTTGGGATTATCGTTTTATTTATTCCGCAGGTGTTCGCCTAATTTTTTCGAGTGAGAAAGAAGAGAGTGCCAAGGATGAGTACAAACCAATAGTAGAAATCGTAAGTGTGTTTGAGGCTAAATACCTATCTAAGAGTCAGTTAAAAAAAGATGAGATCAAGGCTTTCTCTGCTGATAATGCAGGCTATCATGTATGGCCGTATTGGCGCGAATATGTACAGTCTTGCTGTGCAAGAATAGGATTGTCACCCGCCTTCGAGGTGCCTGTGTATATTGTTGTTCCCCGAAAAGATGAAAATCCTGAGGCAGACAAAAAAAGCGTGAAAACTTTTGTTAGTAAAGGGAAAAAATAAACGATAGTATCCCGTCATACACAAAAAAAGGCCGGTCATCCCCGGCCTTTTTTGTGTCCGGCTTTCCCGTCTCGGGTCAGTGCTGGCCGCCTGCCTGTTCACCGCCCTCACGCACCAGCGTGATATGGGCCCGTCGGTTACGGGCACGGCCTTTATCCGTGGTGTTGGTGTAGATGGGCCTGCGTTCACCAAAGGAACGCAGCTCAAACTTGTCGGCCGGCACGCCCAAAGCCCGCAGATAATCGCGGATCGCCTCGCTGCGCTGCTGCCCCAGCTTGCCGTTGTCGCGGTACTGGCCGATGTCATCCGTGTGGCCCTCGATGATGATTTTTTTTACTGTGGGGTCAGTGCCTAGGTATTTGGCAATGGCATCCAGTCGCTGGTGGATTTTGGGGCTGAGCCCATCGTTGCCAGCGGCAAAATGCACTACGGTATCGCGGAAGTCGGCAAAGTCGTACACCGGCAACCGGGCCAGACAGGTGACAAACTCATCCATCGCCTGGCGAAAATTGACCCCCGGCAGGGAGACCCTGGTGTGATTCCGCCCATCAAGTCCGGCTGGGTAAGTGAAGGAGACCTCCATGCCGTTTTGTAATGCCATCAGCAGCCGCCGTGTCAGGGGTTCATCCAGCCGGAAGGGCGTATTGCCTGGCTGTATGCGGACCTCTCCCAGGTTTTGGCCCGTCGCCTGCGGGCGCCATTCCGGCGGCATGGCGCGCAGCCGGGCCTGCTTGGCGTTGAGCCCGCTAGACCATTTCGTTGTCATGCGGAAACCCAGTTCATGGCCCGCGGATTGTGCGAACGTGGCGCGCCCGTAGAGGGGGATGTCGTGGCTGAGGCTGCAGTGCAGGTTTTCCGCTGAGGGCTCCCATTTCACCGCATTGAGCGGTGCCTGGAAATACTGGGTGTTGGCCTGCAGGAGTGGGGTGCATAACAGCAGCAGTGCCAAGCCGAGGGCCGCTTTTCCGTGCCGATGGGCGACTGGGCTGCATCTGTATTTCATGATGCAGAAAATATCGGCACGGGATCTGCATTCTTTAACGTGTTATGGCGTATATGGGCCTCTGTTGCCGCCCTGAAGTCACGGATTCAGGTCAGTACTTTTCGTCACTCCGGCGAACGCCGGAGCCCAGTGGAATGAGATGGTTGCTGGATTCTGGCATTCGCCAGAATGACGTCATCAGAGATTTCCCAAGAGGCCGTAAGGCTTCAAGGATTTTGGGTTGTCTGCCGCTGTGGGAGTGACGTGAGCGCCACCCGGGTGGCGACGGAGGGAATACTGTGTTCAAGCTGTTAAAAATCCTGCTGCTAGTGCTGGCCGTATCGCTGTCGGGCGGGCTGGTGCAGGCGCAGACCGTGGAGGCCGAGGGCGCCGCACGCATCGAAAGCTCGGTCGCGCTGGCCAAACGCATGGCCTTGCAGGATGCCATTCGTCAGGCATTGATGCAGGCCAATGCGCAGATATCCACCACCACGGTGACGACCCGAACCGGCGTGGTGGCGGACAATATGCGTTTTTCCGCACAGGGGCGCGTGACCCACGTGGCGATCCTGCGCGAGTGGACAGACGAGGATCACTACTACGTGAAGATCCGTGCCCAGGTGCCGGGTGATGCGCTGATACAGGCGCTGCTGAAGGCGGAGCAGGATGGCAATGGCAGTGTCGGACAGGCCAGCCCGTACGCTAATGGCAATGTCGAAGCGGCAAATCGTTACCGCCGCAAGGTCGCCGTGAGCCAGTTCCACGTCCTTGACCGGACCCAGATTCACGACCTGCCGAAGATCGAAACGGAACTGGCACGTGAACTGGAGCGACGCCTGATCAGCGATGGCCGGGTGCTGACGGTGAACGCCAGCCAGTACTTGTTACCGCTGACCGAAGAGGGTGTCATCTCCCAACGGCGCATTCTCGGCGCCCTGCCGCCGGCGCGCGAGCCACATCAGGTGGCCTCAGAGTTCGCTGAATCCCTGGGTGTGCAGTTCGTGGTTACGGGGGTGATCCGCGACATGAGCGTGAGCAACCATTTTCTCGGCACCAAAATGCGCCATCTGGAGCTGGACTTGTTTATTCACGACGGTATTTCCGGTGCCTCGGTGGCGCGGCACCGGGTCACCGAAACGGTGGAAGAGCGTGTTCTGACTGAATTGCATCCCGCCGATAGCGTGGTGATGAGTGAAAAATTCTTCGCCTCGCCTTTCGGCCGGAAAGTGGACCAGATGCTGGACAGGATGGTGGAGCTGATCGTCAGTGATGTCGGTTCGCAGCCCTTTACCGCACGAGTGATCCGCGCCGAGGGCAACAGGGTCTATTTTGATGCCGGTGGGCTGGCCAATATCCGTGTCGGCGATGTGCTGAATACCTACAAGCTCAGCGAAGTACCGGTAAAGGATTACCCGGGTCAGCGCGCGCTGGGCTATGCGGAAAACCCGTCTACGAACCTTGTTGTGACCCAGGTGCAGCGTTTGTTTTCAGTGGGAGAACTGGCCGAGGACATCACCCGTCTGGCACCTGGCGACGTGATTCGCTTCGAGCCCTGATTTAGTTAGTACTAACTGATGGAAAGAATCTTGCCGGCGATCTCGTACTCACCCTCGACGCCGTTGGGTATGCAGCGCAATACCTCGATATCGGCATCGAAGGGTGATACCACGGAATACTCTGGCGTGATGTTAATGCTCACCTGCGTGCCGGTGGCGATGGGCTGATCGGTGTGAAACAGCACCCCGGTGGCGCTGAGATTGACACAGATCCCGCGGCCTGCGTCCCCGGATCCTGCGACGTGAAAGTGCAGCGGATGATCTGCGGCCATGCGGATGAAGTCGCGTTTTTCGTCAAAATTGATCATTGGGTATCCTCCCTGAATTACTGGGCCTTTGTTACCAGAACTGCCTGGGTGGCGCAAGGACTACCGGCCGCGCGCAGGGCAAAGCGGGACTAGCGACGAAAGGGGGAAGAGGATAAATAATGGCGCTCCCTAGGGGATTCGAACCCCTGTTACCGGCGTGAGAGGCCAGTGTCCTAACCACTAGACGAAGGGAGCGGCAAGCGCTTCGGGCAACACGGGAAATTACACATGAATAAGGTGTGTTGCGCGAAAAGGGTGGTATTATACGCGCCCTTACTGATTGCTCAAGCCGTTTTCCGCGTAACGAACGACACGCCTTAATAAACACAATAAAAATTGAAAACTGATCATCAAAACGGGACGCCCAGGATAGTCCCCCGCCCCGAACATATCATTACTCGCGCCAATATTGCCGAGACGGCATTGAAGGTTCTCTACCGCCTTAAGGCTGCTGGCTTTGAAAGCTACCTTGTCGGTGGTGGTGTGCGCGACCTGCTGCTTGGCCGCGAACCCAAGGACTTCGATATCGCCACCGATGCGCATCCGGACGAGGTCCGTGCCTTGTTCCGCAATTGTCGCCTCATCGGTCGCCGCTTCCGCCTCGCGCATGTGCACTTTGGTCGCGAGATTATCGAGGTGGCGACTTTTCGCGGCAGCCATGACGGTAGTGGCGAGGACGGCATGATCCTGCGCGACAACGTCTACGGCACCCTGGAAGAGGATGCCTGGCGGCGCGACTTCACCATCAACTCCCTCTATTACGACATCCGCGACTTTTCCGTGGTGGATTTCACCGGCGGGCTGGAAGATCTCGAGGCCGGCCTGCTGCGCGTCATCGGCGATGCTGAGCAGCGCTACCGTGAAGACCCGGTGCGCATGCTGCGCGCGATACGCTTTGCTGGCAAACTGGGTTTCCGTATCCACACGG
This sequence comes from uncultured Gammaproteobacteria bacterium, assembly GCA_913009875.1. Lineage (GTDB taxonomy): Bacteria > Pseudomonadota > Gammaproteobacteria > SZUA-152 > SZUA-152 > DRQN01. The sequence goes on from CAJVYS010000045.1 coordinate 25,370, forward strand.
GCAGCGAGGCGCCCATCTTCGCACTGGGGGAGACGCTGGAGGCGGTGCCGTCGGCGCGCCTGTACGAGGAAATGCTTAAGCTGTTTCTCTCCGGGCACGGCGTGGCCAGCTTCGAGTTGTTGCGTCACTATGACCTGTTCCGCCATCTGTTCCCTATGACCGAGGACTGTCTGGCGCAGGAGGAGAATGGCTTTCCGCACCAGATGGTGCTGCGCGGCCTGGAAAACACTGATGCCCGTGTCGCCGAGGGCAAGCCGGTAACGCCGGCCTTCCTGTTTAGATCGGAAGAGCACACGTCTGAACTCCAGTCACACTGATATATCTCGTATGCCGTCTTCTGCTTGAAAAAAAAAAAACATCCACTCAACGTCCTCCCGTCTACCTCGTCTACTCACTTTTATATCGCGTTTGTGTC
>CAJVYS010000046.1 GCA_913009875.1 uncultured Gammaproteobacteria bacterium
CAAACTGCAGATAGTCCTGGTTGGTGATCTCATGGCGGGTGAACATAATGGGTGACGTGCTGCCTGTACTTGACAGGCTGACCCAGTCGGGTTCGACAGGCTGATACTGACGAGGCGCGAAAAACTGATAGGCCGTCCACAGGAGCAGACCGGTAACAAATGCCAGTAACAGTATCTTCATGGGTCGGGTTGAGATGGATTCCCGGGCTGTTGTTGTCGGGGTGCCGGCGGGCGACTCAGTGGTCTTGAGCTGAGCGACTTCGGCTAGCGGGGTGAAGAGTGCTTCTTCCGCCACTCCCAGTGCTTCTGCGATAGTCCTGGCCGTGCCTTTGGTCACCGTCCCCCAACTGCCGTCCTCCAGTGCCGTGATGAAGCGGAGCGGCAACGCTGTTTTTCCCGCCAGCTGTTCCCGGCTCAGGCCGCATTGCCGGCGCGTCTCCGCCATGGCTGTGTGTTTCAGGCGCAAACGATGCTCCGTCTGAAGACGGTTTCCGGTGCGTGGTCCCGCACCTTCCTTACCATCGTAAGCCGCCTGATGTTCGATCAGCTCCCGCCATGGCACTAAGGTTCCGTTCTCCGACTGAGTAAAGTGACAAAAGCTTTTCAGGGCGCTGGAGGTGTGATGACCCCACTGGTTGCCGGTACGACCCTCGACAACTTTTCGTGCGTCATAGTAAACACCATGGGCACCGGACTGACTGCTGGCGCGGAAGTGACTGGGGCGCATTTGAAACAGGTCGAACACCTGTATAACGAGACTTGCGTTCACGGCGTAGTAGCCGGTTTCCCCATCCGTGTCGGTATTATGTTTGATATCAGGTGGCTGGGTCATGCGAATAACGATGTTTATTATTAATTAACATTAAAAATCATGAAGTTATGGATAATTTCCTGAGGATCGAGTCTAATGGCCATGCAAGTCATTCACCACGACGTTTACTGATCTCAAGGGAGAAAATGCTATGACAATTAGAACACACATTCATGTGCTTCTACTGATATTTGCCTCAATAACGCTGGTCGCCTGCGGTGGCTCGGGCACGTCCGATGACGATGAACCACGTGCTGCACAGGGACAGTTTATCGACAGTATCGTCACCGGGTTGCGTTACGAAACGCCGACGACGTCTGGCTTTACGGATGAACAGGGGCGTTTCAACTACCGGACCGGTGAAACGGTTCGCTTCTTCGTTGGCGATGTCTTTATCGGCGAGGCCGTGGGACAGGTGATTATCACGCCAGTGGAGCTGGTGAACGGTGCGGTCGATGAGAGCAACATCCAGGTGCTCAATATCGCCATATTCCTGCAATCCATCGATGATGATGGCGATGAGTCTAATGGGATCAGGATCACCGCGGCTGCCAATGATGCGGCTGCCGGACAGGTGGTCGATTTTACCCTGGCTGCCGGCGCGTTCGACGCGAATGGGTCTATTCAGACCTTGATCAGTTCGATGATCGCCAGCAACGGTGTAGCGCACGCGCTGGTAAGCCGTGATCAGGCCAGGAGTGCCCTACGCGGCAATCTGCTGGGGCTTCTCGCGGGAGAGTATCGCGGCACTTTCGCGGGTGATGATACCGGTCGCTGGGCCGCGACGGTTGATGCCAGTGGCGACATTACAGGCACCAGTACATCAGATACATATGGATCCGATAACATATCGGGCACCTTGTCCAGCAGCGGAGAGGCAACCATAAGCGGTACCGTCGGCACGTCAGTGTTCTCGGGTAACTTCAGCCGAAGCGGGGAAGCCAGTGGAACCTGGAGAGACGGCAGTGACGGCAGTGACGGTTCTCTCGGTACATTTACGGGCAGCCGGGTATCTCTACCCACGCCACCTGCCGGCGGCAGCGATTTGGGCAGTCTGACGCTATCCGGTATTGATAGCGGTGTTATCGGTGCAGCCTTTACGCCGAATACCGAGGCCGCGGTTATCGATGACCCCTTCTTTGGAACGGGTAACGTGTCTGTCAACTGGAACCAGACCCTCGTCAGCGAAGCCCCGGCCGGTGTGGAGTCGCGTTCATTGTCTTTCCTGTTCAATAAGAACGACGGGAGCGTAAGCAGTGTCGGCTACCTGCGCTCGTTTATTGCCGACCCGGGCGGCAGTATCCACACCTACAGCGTAGATTGTGATGAAACTCCACAGGTTTGCTCAACTATTATTCTTGATGCCGATCAGCGGCAGGTGACGTTCAACAGCACGGCACTGGCGGCTGATATCGACAGCGAAAATAGCGCGACGGGGTCTGTTGTGCTGGCAGGTCTATTGAACTGGTGAGAGAGAAGCAGGCCAGTCAATGTGTGGCGCCGTACTCGGAGTACGGCGCCATCTCTTGTTGGCTATTTCCAGATGCTTGTTTCGGGAATTTGTTCTGCTATTCTGTCGTCTGGACTTCAGGTCAATGTCTGGTTTGCAGGATAAAGATAAAAAACACCAGATGGAAGGCGTTCTCCTGTTGACGGTCCTCTGCAATATTGTTGAAGGCAATGTTTTAGAAAACTGAATTTGTGTCCGGCTGAAGAAAGCAATCTGACTTAAATTAGGGAGCAAGAATGTGATGAACAACGGAAAAAATATCCGGCGGTTGCTGCTGTGCCTGTCAACATCCCTGCTGGTGGCCTGCGCGGGTACCCCGAAAACGGCAGTGGATAATACCGCACCGGATTTAAGCCGGGGGCTGGTAGCACACTGGACAATGGACAGTGATCAGATCAGTGGCTCCACATTAAAAGATTCCGCCGGTACATATGACGGTCTATTGGTGGGCGGTGTTTCACAGATTGACGGCAAAGTGGGCGGTGCGCTGGAGCTGGACGGAAAAAGCGGCTACGTCACCTTCGGCAATATCCTTAATGAGGTCTTTACCGATATGCCGGCTACCGCTGGTATTGGCAATCTGCAAAAAGCGGTGGATCAGGCGGCAGAGAATTGGAGTAAGGCACTGCGTCTGGGTGGTAATAGCAAGCCGGAAGGAAACAAATTCAGTATTTCGCTGTGGGTGAAGCCGGCCAAGCTTAACAAAAATGCATTGGTGCTTGTTAAGTCGGGAGATACCGCTTGTAACCCACAAAAGAATGAACGTCAATTCTCGTTAATTATCGGTGACGGATATAAGGCAAATAATCTGGTTAACCTATACACAGACACACTGTGGCACAAGGGTTTTGTTCGGGTAAATACGCCCAAGCAGCCTCCCGTAAATGAATGGACCCACATCGTTTTTAACTATGACGAAAGTGTCACTACTGATCCCGCGCTTCGCTTTGGTCTCTTTCTGAATGGGGAAAAACAACCGCTTTATACGGTCGTTTCAGGTGGTGCCAGTGACTATAAAATACAACCGGGAAAGGCACCCTTGGCCATGGGGATAGTGGTGAGTAGTAGTGGGCCCTGTACGCGTTACGACTATTATGCGGGTGGAGTTGATGATTTGCGGATTTATGATCGTTTGCTGAGCGAAGCTGAAGCAAAACAGCTTGCTCATGGAGCAAGAAGGTTAGCGTCAGTTTCCGCTATGTCGACAGATTCAGTTAGTGATAGAGCAGTCATTAAAGAAATACACGGCATCCGCATTGAAGCCAAGTCATGCGAGCTGACCGAATTTAGGACGATTGTCTGTCGGCTGGTCGTAACCAGCAGGAATCAGGATCGGACATTGAATCTTCGTGGGACAGGTTATACAAGAGTTCAGGACGATACCGGAAAGACTTATCCCGCACGAATAAGCTTTGGTGACAGCGCGGAAGGAGGACAAATACACAGTGTACTGATTGCCGATGCACCTTATAACGTGACGTTAGTGGCTGAGAATATATCATCACAGGCAACAGAAGTGCGGGCGGTTGACATCGGAAAAATGAATGTCGCTGACCAGCTGGGAAAACATATTGGCTACGTCAAGCTGGTCTTGAGCAATCCGCCACTGCCGATGATGGCTAAGGCTGTTGGGCAAGCCGCCTTGCCTGATGCACCGGAAGAACCCCCGTTACAGGCGCCTGGACCTGTCGGAAAACAAAGTATCAAGGAATTCAGAGGAGTAAGGTTTGACGCCAGGTCATGTGAGCTGACCGAACTCAGAACGATTACCTGTCATTTAATAGTAACCAGCAAGTATCAGGATCGGCAGTTATCGCTTGTGGGGGCAGGAGGCTATACGAAAGTTCAGGACGATACCGGAAAGTCCTATTCCACACGGATAAGCTTTGGTAAAAGTGCGGAAGGGGGGCAAACGCGGAGTGTGCTGATTGCCGATACGCCTTATGAGGTAACATTAACGGCTGAGGATATATCGCCACAGGCGACAAAAGTGCGGGCGATTAATGTCGGCAAAATGAATCTCATGGACCGGTCGGGGAAACTTATTGATTACGTTAGACTTGTTCTGCCGCACCCTCCAATGATCGCGAGCCAAGGCTCAATGAATGAAGCTGCTGAAATCCACTCTACACCGACCGGTTCTCAGCGCATTGTGTCGAAGGCGAGCCCGAAGGCTACGGTGCCGACTGTAACAAGCCCGACTGTAACAGCCCCAGCTGTAGCAACCCCCTCAATCCCAAAACCTCAAAAACCTCAAAAACCAACGCCAGTCTTAGGCGGTGGTCAGACAGAGGCTCCAGACCGTAGCACTCTTTCCGCAAAAGCCACACTCCTGGGCTGTTGGAATTGGTCTAACGGCGCCTACGTTGTTATTAATGCTGACGGCACCGCACGTACTGGCCCGTTTGGCGCAACCTGGAAAACCGTTGATGTTGCCAGTGGACACTACACCATAACCTGGCCATCCTTCGTTGACACACTGACAATGTCTGCAGATGGCAGCATGCTTAGCGGCGCCAATAATTATGCTATTCCTGTTTCTGCCACGCGTAAGTCCGGTAAGGCGCCGGGGGTGGAAGGGGATTGGTTGTGGAGTAGTGGCGTTACGGTGGCTATCCGTTCCGATTCGTCGGTCAGTGGTGGCGGTTTTAGCGGGACATGGTACAAGGCGGCCGACAAGTGGGTGTTTGAATGGCCGCTGGTCGATACCGTATCACTTGCCGCGGACGGACGCAGCCTGAGCACGAAAAACCAGTTCGGCCCGGCAACGGCCAAGCGTGATGCGAGTTGCAAAGGGAAGTAGTAAATAGGATGGGTGATGCTATTCTTTAACTAAAACCTGAATCCGAGGGTTCATGACGGCACATAGCACAAGCTCTTGATTCCACAGCGGTTCAAAAAATACCCGCTTATCTGCGGGATACACTTCGCTAACCGATGGGTGAAGCCAAGATTTTTTGATGTCACTGTGACATCAATATCTCGCCTAAGAGCGCCTACTTTTGGTGCACTCTGTATCCGCCCTGAACCCTCGGATTCAGGTAAAAATTTTACACTGGCACTGGGAATAATCCCGTAGGGTGGGCACTGCCCACCAATACAGATGGCCAGCGTTTGCGCAAATGGTGGGCTATGCCCACCCTACGAACTGCGTAGGCTTTTTGGGTTCTTCGTTTGATCGTGTGGGTTCAACGATTTATGTTATGGCATCCGTTAACAAAACAGCGGTTTCCGGAAACGCATTGACGAGCTTCTTGTCCAGGGTTACCAGGGCGATTTTGAAGTTCTTCGCCGCGGCAATGAATTCACAGTCGTCTGCTGAAGCCGTGCTGCTGTTTGCCAAGCTCAGGATGTCGAGTGAGCTGACGCCATATTCCTTGTCCTGTAGCAGCTCTTCCATCGCCGACTGAATACGAATGGCCTCGTCAAAGGTCATAAGTGACTGGCGTAAATACAAGGCCAGGACATTGCGCAGTTCGCTTCGCCACAGTTGCGGGGCAAGCCAATCTGGATCCTCGAGTAATAGCTGTTCCGCCAGTTCCGTGTACGGCGATGGGATGCCCAGATAGGCGATCACATTGGTGTCGGCAACGATCATGGGCGGTCTTCGTCGATGGCCTGTTGCCGTTCTTTGAGGCTGATGGCATTCGGGTCGATGTGTGGCCGTATACTGCGCAGATGAGCCAGCCGCTCTTGCGGGCTTACCTTTCTGGGTTTTAGTACCGTTTCCAGGCAATGGATCAATTCGCTGTTGATGGATCGACGGTGTGCACAGGCGGCGGTTTTAAGCTGTGCGTAGAGATCGTCCGGGATGTTCTTTAGGGTGACGGTTGCCATGGGAAAGTGCCTGTTGTTAGCATGGTTCCATTTTGATTTTTTTCAAGGCGGAGGCTGGGGAGGCGGCTCGATCCAGTGAGTAGCCTGGGTTGAGCGTAGCGAAACCCGGGAATTTATCGCGCCGGTTTTCCCGGGTTTCGCCGGCTCATCAGGCTACGTTTCCGCAAGGTAATTTTTTCCGGTGTGCTGTATCAACCACTACCTGTGTTCGCGGGTATGCCAGATTCTGAGTACATACAGAGTATCGCCGGTTAATTCATAACGCATCTCATACCGTCTGATGAGAAGACGACGAACCTCACGCCCTTCAAATTCATCGAGGCGTTCACCGATGCGTGGCTGATGGGCGATGCGTGCTGGGGCCTTCGTTAAGGATTGAATGGTCTGGGCCGCAGCTTGCGGGTTTGCTGAGGCAAGAAATTCATAGAGGCGGCTCAAGTCGGCAATTGCTCTGTTGATTCACTTGATGTCCATCAACGGGGAGGGGGCAGGGGATTGTCGCTATCCAGACTTTCCGCCCAGACCTGAACGGTCTGGTGCTCAATGACGTTTCCACTGTCGACGTCGGCCAATGCCTCAAGTGTCAGACGGTGGCGTTCCTCTTCCTGATCGACCCAGGCGGCCAGCGCCTGTTTCACGACCCAGGCCTTGGATCGTTCAAGGCGCTGCGCCAGATCTTCGACTTTCTCGGCCAGCGGCAGAGGTATGTGCGCGGTGACAACCTTGGTTTCGATGATGTTTCTCCAGTCAATATCAATCACCTTTAATCATAGTTAACCGCGCTGGGTTGGGCAACGCGAGTCCGGTTCGCGGCCCATTCGTGTAAATGCTAATATTCGCCACAGACTTTTCGGGAAACCCCGGTTTTTTCAGGGTTTCATCATCCTTTTACAAGCGTTTTCTGGAGTTTTCATGGCCTTTGAAAAGATCACCGTACCTGCCGATGGCGAGAAAATTACCGTCAATGACGATGGCTCGTTGAATGTGCCGGTGCGGCCTGTCGTGCCCTTCATCGAGGGCGATGGCATCGGTGTGGATGTGACACCGGCCATGCGCCGGGTGGTCGATGCGGCGGTGGAGAAGGCCTATGGCGGCGAGAAGTCCATTGCCTGGATGGAGGTGTATGCCGGCGAGAAGGCCAATAATCTGTACAGCGGCGATGTGTGGATGCCGACGGAAACCTTGGAAGCGGTGAAGGATTTCGTGGTTTCCATCAAGGGTCCCCTGACCACGCCGGTGGGTGGCGGTATCCGTTCGCTGAACGTGGCCCTGCGTCAGGAGCTGGATCTGTACGTCTGTTTGCGCCCGGTGCGCTATTACGACGGCACCCCCAGCCCGCTGAAGCAGCCGGAGCTGACCGACATGGTGATCTTTCGCGAGAATTCCGAGGATATCTACGCCGGCATCGAATACGCCGAGGGCACGCCAGAAGTGAAAAAGCTCATCGATTTCCTGCAGAACGAATTAGGCGCGACCAAGATTCGCTTCCCCAAGAGCTCCGGCATTGGCATCAAGCCTGTGTCACGCGACGGCACGCGTCGCTTGGTGCGCAAGGCCATCCAGTATGCCATCGACAATGACAAGGCCTCGGTGACATTGGTGCACAAGGGCAACATCATGAAGTTCACCGAGGGCGCCTTCAAGGAATGGGGCTATGAGCTGGCCAAGGAGGAGTTCGGCGCGGTGGAGATCGACGGTGGGCCGTGGTGTTCCTTCAATAATCCCGACACCGGCCGCGAGATTGTGGTCAAGGATGTGATTGCCGACGCTTTCCTGCAGCAGATCCTGCTGCGCCCGGCGGAGTATGACGTGATCGCCACCCTCAATCTCAACGGTGATTACATCTCCGACGCCCTGGCGGCGCAGGTAGGCGGTATCGGCATCGCCCCAGGCGCCAATCTGTCCGATACCGTGGCCATGTTCGAGGCCACCCACGGCACTGCACCCAAGTATGCCGGCAAGGATCAGGTCAACCCCGGTTCGCTGATTCTCTCTGCCGAGATGATGCTGCGCCACATGGGTTGGAGCGAGGCTGCCGACCTCATCGTCAAGGGCATGTCCGGTGCCATCCAGGCCAAGACCGTAACCTACGACCTGGAGCGCCTGATGGAGGGCGCGACGCTGGTGAGTTGCTCCGGCTTTGCTGAGGCCGTGGTTGATAACATGTAGATTTTGTGTGGTTTTTTCTTCGTGCAGCGCTGCCCCGGGCGAACCTTGGTGGCGCTGCGCGGTCTTATTTCATAAGCAAAAAAGCAGGCCTCGCCGTGCGCGTGCGCCGCTTCATCGACTAAACTCAGGGTGTATGGCTAAGGATAAAAATACTTTCGATGACGGGCATGATGATGGACTGGCGGTAGAGGAGGCCAGGCCGCGGCTGAAGAAGCCGCCCATGTACAAGGTGATGCTGCTGAACGATGATTTCACTCCTATGGAGTTCGTCGTCCATGTGCTCGAGCGCTTTTTCCGCATGGATCGCGCCAAGGCCACCCGCGTGATGCTCAATGTGCACACGCAGGGCAAGGGGCTGTGTGGCGTGTTCGTGCGCGAGATTGCCGAGACCAAGGTGGCACAGGTTAACGACTATGCGCGCAGCAACAACCATCCCCTGCTGTGCTCGATGGAAGTGGCCTGAGATATGCAAGCGGATTGCCTGTGTGACAGTGCAAGTCCACGACCACGACTGAAAGAGGTGAACCATGTTAAGCCATGAGCTGGAAGTCAGTCTCAACCTCGCCTTCAAGGAAGCGCGGGAGCAGCGGCACGAATTCATGACCGTCGAGCACCTGCTGCTCGCCCTGATCGACAACCCTGCGGGCAGCGGTGCCTTGCGGGCCTGTGGCGCCAATCTTGAAACGCTACGTGACGAACTCGTCGAGTTTCTGACGGAAAACACCCCTCTGCTGCCCGAGGACGACGAACGCGAGATCCAGCCGACGCTGGGTTTTCAGCGTGTGCTGCAACGCGCCGTGTTCCAGGTGCAGTCTTCGGGCAACAAGGAAGTCACCGGCGCCAACGTGCTGGTGGCCATGTTCAGTGAGCAGGAATCGCAGGCGGTGTACTTCCTCGGTCGGCAGAATATTGCCCGTCTCGACGTGGTGAACTACATCGCCCACGGCATTTCCAAGATCGAGGACGGCGAGGCCGATGCCCTGCCGTCCTCGCAGGATGAGGAGCAGGAAGGTGAGGGCAGCGCCAAGAGTGCACTGGAGGCCTATGCCACCAATCTCAATCAACTGGCCATGCAGGGCAAGATAGACCCGCTCATCGGCCGCAAGGCGGAGATTGAGCGCACCCTGCAGGTGTTGTGTCGCCGGCGCAAGAACAACCCGCTGTTCGTCGGCGAGGCCGGAGTGGGCAAGACCGCGCTGGCCGAGGGTCTGGCGAAGCAGATCGTCGATGGCGAGGTGCCGGAGATCCTCGCCGGCAGCACCATCTATTCGCTGGATCTGGGCGCGCTGCTGGCGGGCACCAAGTATCGTGGTGACTTCGAGAAACGTCTCAAGGCGGTGTTGGCGCAGTTGCACAAGGAAAAGGACTCGATCCTTTTCATCGATGAAATTCACACCATTATTGGCGCCGGTGCGGCTTCCGGCGGCGCTATGGATGCCTCCAATCTGATCAAGCCGGTCTTGGCCTCGGGCGAGCTGAAATGCATTGGTTCGACGACGTACCAGGAATATCGCGGCATTTTCGAGAAGGATCGCGCCCTGGCCCGACGTTTCCAGAAGATCGATCTGCCCGAGCCGACGCTGGAGGAGACGGTGCAGATCCTCACCGGCCTCAAGTCGCGCTTCGAGGAGCACCACGAGGTGCGTTTCACCAAGCAGTCCCTGCGCACCGCCGCCGAGCTGGCCGAGCGTTACATCGGCGAGCGTCATCTGCCGGACAAGGCCATCGACGTCATCGACGAGGCGGGCGCCGTGCAGCGTCTGGCCGTGCCGTCCAAGCGCAAGAAGACCATCGGCGTGAAGGACATCGAGGCGGTGGTGGCGAAGATGGCGCGCATCCCGCCCAAGCAGGTCAGCGTCTCCGACAAGGAGGGTCTGCGCAATCTGGATCGCAACCTCAAACTGGTGGTGTATGGGCAGGACGAAGCCATCGGCACCCTGGCCTCCGCCATCAAAATGGCGCGTGCCGGGCTGGGCAACGAGGACAAGCCCATGGGCTCGTTCCTGTTCTCCGGTCCCACCGGCGTGGGCAAGACCGAGGTCACCCGTCAGTTGGCGAAGATCATGGGCATCGAGCTGATCCGCTTCGACATGTCCGAATACATGGAGCGGCATACCGTGTCGCGACTGATCGGTGCGCCGCCCGGCTATGTCGGTTTCGACCAGGGAGGCCTGCTGACCGAGGAAATCAACAAGCACCCGCATGCGGTGGTGTTACTGGACGAGGTCGAGAAGGCCCATCCGGACGTGTTCAACCTGCTGCTGCAGGTGATGGATCACGGCACCCTGACCGACACCAACGGCCGCAAGGCGGATTTCCGCAACGTGATTCTGGTGATGACCACCAACGCCGGCGCGGAGATGATGAGCCGCAGCTCCATCGGCTTCACCAAGCAGGACCACAGCAGCGATGGTATGACGGCCATCAAGCGGACCTTTACCCCGGAATTCCGCAATCGTCTGGATGCCATTATCCAGTTCCAGCCCCTGGACAGTGCGACCATAGGTCATGTGGTGGACAAGTTCCTCTACGATCTGGAGACCCAGCTGGAAGAGAAGAAAGTGGTGCTGCGCGTGGACGAGTCGGCGCGCGAATGGCTGGCCGAGCACGGCTATGACGAGAAAATGGGCGCACGGCCCATGGCGCGGGTGATTCAGGATCGCATCAAAAAACCGCTGGCCGAGGAGTTGCTGTTTGGTCAGTTGGCCGAGGGCGGCAAGGTCTCTATCAGCGAGAAGGACGGCGAACTGGTGTTCGATATCGCCTCCAGCGAAGAGGCGGTGGCGGCAGAGGTATTGTAACCGTCAAGCTAAGCAATGCCGTGTCTGTCACGGCGCCTGAAACACAAACGCCCGGACATGCCGGGCGTTTTGCTGTGTGGCGCTTGCTTCGCTGCGTGTTTTGCCGCTAGCGGGCGCGGAAGGTGATGCGCCCCTTGGACAGGTCGTAGGGGGTCAGCTGCACGGTAACCTTGTCACCGGTGAGGATGCGGATGTAGTGCTTACGCATCTTGCCAGAGATATGCGCGGTCACTACGTGGCCGTTTTCCAGCTCTACCCGGAACATGGTATTTGGCAGAGTGTCGATCACCGTGCCTTCCATTTCTATGCTTTCTTCTTTTGCCATTGCTTGATTTGAACCAGTTTACTGTCGTGGGCGGGGAGGGTCTGCCTAGCTGACGCCCCACGCCGGGATAAAATTCAGGGCGGCATGATGCCTGAAAATGCGCCAATAAGGAACCTTTTACTGCAGGATAGCGTTATGGATGGGCGACCGGGCGGAAGTTGCAGGGGGTGAAATTGTTCACCGTTATTAAGAAACCTTTAAGGAATGTCTGGGATAGTTCGTCCTAGTGGTCCATCAATATAACCTGGGCGGAGTACTAGGACGTTGTCTGGTTCGAGATGGATTGGGCTGAGGTTCCGTGACAGCTGGAGAAAAAGCGGGAGTCCATTCCCTTGGGAGAGTTTTGCTAACGCTTTAGTTTTATAGCTGGCTTCAGGCGCAGATGGCGTGCTTCCAAGGGGTCTGCAGCCAACCCACTGTGGGGTGGACGGCATCTTGTGAAATCAGTAGTTCCATGCCCAGCAGATCAGTGACGGCAGCGAAGTCGTTTGGATTGTCCAGTTGTTGCTTCAGGCATTCGAGATGCGCGTAGTTCATGTGCAGCGTGTTCGGGCTGTAGCCGTGTTTCTTTTCGAATTCCTGACTGACGTTGTAGATATAGCTCAACATTGGACTGCCCCTGTTATCAGGGGGCTGTACCGCACGCCCCGGATGTGAATATGACCATTCTTACCCGATGTTATCGTCCAGTCGCTATGGGACAATAGGGTGTTGTTGGCACAGGGGAGGACTTGATTTCCAGTATCTTGTGTTATTCGTTATCAGGCGCACCTATTCGTCAAAGAACTTTTGAAAAACTTGGTCTTTGTTCTGTCCAGGTTCATAGGGTGCCCACTAGCATGCGTACCCCAAATTTTTCGCATGGAATACATTGTCAAATGCCATCAACAATAAAAACGGTCTTGTATGTTCCATTCCTGCTGTCGCGTCCTGCGATGGCTCTGATGGTGGGGCTGGGTCTATGTGCGGTGTTGCCAGCCGTTGCCGCACCTGCAGTGAATACTTTGTCGAACCCCAGTGCGGAGCATCGTGCGGCGGTGGCCCAGGCACGCCAGGGAGACTATGAGGCGGCGCTGAAGCGTCTGGCGGCCTTGCTTGAGGCCTATCCCGAAAAACCGGTATTTCGTTACGACTACATGAGTGTCCTCGCCTGGGTCGGGCGTGATGAAGAGGTGCTGACGCAGTCATTGCAGGTTGATTTTTCGCAGGCGCCCGCCTATGTCCTCAAGGCCATCGGCAAGTCGGCACGAAATCGTCAACAGCCGAAACTAGCCGTCACGGCATATAGCGCCGTGCTGAAACAAAACCCGCGTGATCGGCAGGCCCGTCTCGGTCTCGCCATGAGTTTGGCCGAGGCCAAGCAGCCCGCCGAGGCTGATGCGCAGATGGCGGCCCTGCTCAAGGCCGCGCCCAACGCCGTGGAGTCGCTGGAGGCGTTGGCCTATGTGAAAGAGACCGATCATGATTATGCCGCTGCCATCAGCGCCTATGACCGGCTGTTGGATATCGCCCCCGATCACCGCGGTGCCCGGCGCGGGCGGATTCTGGCCCTGTTGCGCCTGGGCGCCCCCCACGAGGCCATCCGTCTGGCTCGCCGTGATGCCGATGTATTCAGTGCCGAGGACTGGCAGCGCATGGCCGGGGATCAGGCGGCGCGGGAGATACGCTGGGGACGGCTGCCTACGGTGAGTCTCGCTGAACGATATCGTGATACGGATTCTGCCATCGAACGGTTGCAGAGCCAGTACGCCCAGATGGCGGACAAGGACATTACCGCTACATTGCGTAACCGTTTTGAACTCATCTCGGCCTATCGCGATCGACGCTTTATGCACAAGGCTATCGCCTTGTATGAGCAATTGCGTGAACAGGGTGTGACGCGTTTCCCGCCCTATGCGCTGGCCGCCGTGGGTGATGCCTATCTTTCGTTACACCAACCACGGCAGGCCGTCATCCTGCTGGAACAGTCGGTCAGCGGATATGGCGGTGATCTGGATGCCCAGTATTCGCTGTACTACGCGTATCTGGAGTCGGGACAGTATGAAGAATCACTTGCCCATATCGACCGCCTGGCTGACTCGCTGCCGCAGTGGTCACGGCCGTCCGGCAGTGTTCAACGGGAGTTGAATATCGACAAATTGTACGCGCAGACCGTTGCGGCGATGGCGCGGGCCTATGTGGGCAAGCTGGATATAGCCGAGCACAGGCTCCGCGAACAGCTGGCGCGGGCTCCGGCCAGCACGGATGTAAGGAATGGTCTGGGTAGTGTCTATTTATGGCGAGGCTGGCCACGCTTGGCGTTGGGAGAGTTTCGCGCCGTGCTGGCACTGGAACCGGAAAATCTGGGTGCCCGCAGCGGCGTTGTCAGCGTACTGGCCAGCCGTGGCGACGATGCCGCGGCCGAAGCCGCGTTGGCCCCCCTGCTGGCCGACTACACGGACAATCCCTATGTGCGAAATCTGGCTCTTGATGTCGAGGTACGCAAGATGCGGGAAGTGTGGATGGAGGTCAGTGGCGGTTCCAGCAGCAGTATCTACCAGGGCAGCAACGATCTGGCCTTCACCGCCTTTTATTACGACAAAGCATGGAACCCCGGGCTACGTCCTTTCGTTTACCTGATGCATAGCGAAGCCAATTTTCCGGAACAGACGGTCAGTCGTAACCGTCTGGCGGCGGGCATGGATTACCGTCAGCGGGACATGATGCTGCGTGGCAGCATCAGCGATGGTGATGGTTCAACAGGTATCGCATTGCAGGGCGACTGGATGCCCACGGATCACTGGCGTGGCGGCATATCGTTGCAGAGTTTTAGCAATCAGACCCCCTTACGCGCCGACTTGACTGTTGTCGAGGCCTGGTCGCTGGAGGCGAGCACGGAATATCGCTTTCATGAAAGCCGCAGTCTGGGATTGTCACTGCAATACATGGGTTTTGATGATGACAACCGGCGCAATACCCTCTCGGCGTTCGGCCGTCAGCGGCTGATCAATGGCCTGCGCTACAAACTGAATGGTGAGATTTATTTTTATCATCAGACCAATACCGTGGAGGGTACGGCCTATTTCAATCCGTCCCGGCAGAACTCGCTCGGGCTGAGTTTTAACAATGAATGGCTGACCTATCGTTATTATGAAAAATCCATGCGCCAACGCCTGGTGATCAGTGCCGGGCCGAGCAGTCAGCAGGGATTTGATACCCAGCTGACATGGTCGCTGGGCTACGAACACCACTGGAGCTTCAGTCGGCAGCTAAGCCTGAGTTACGGCATCAGCCGCGCCCGGCCCGTCTATGACGGGATACAGGAATTCGCCACCCGTGGTTTTCTGAATGTGTACGCAAGGTTTTAATGATGATGGCTAACTTAAAAAAGATATCACGATGCTTGTGTAGCCGGGCGCGGCTGGACAGATACGGCTGGATGTCGCACACCCTGTGGCTCATGGGTTTTCTGCTGTTGTGTGTTGCACCGGCCAGCGCCGAGTTGCTGGTACTTTCGTATCACGAGTCGAGCCATGTGCTGGGACGTGACAAGAATTCTAAAGTCATGGCGTTGGAGACCTCGGAACTGGCTGCTCAATTCTCCTGGCTCAGGGAGCATGGCTTTGTCTCGGTGGATATCGATGATCTTCTGGCGGCACAAAAGGGTGAGCGTCCTCTGCCGGAGAAGGCGGTATTACTGACTTTTGATGATGGCTACCAGGGCATGTACGAACAGGTTTTCCCGCTGCTGCGCGCCTTTGATTACCGCGCCGTGCTGGCGGTAGTGGGGAGCTGGCTGGAGACACCAGCTGACAAAGACGTAATGTATGGCAGCGAGCCGGTGTCGCGTCGTTATTTTCTCAGCTGGCAGCAGATACGCGAGATGGTGAAATCCGGCCATGTGGAAGTTGCTTCACACAGTTATGACCTGCACCACGGTGTACTCGCCAATCCACAG
Organism: uncultured Gammaproteobacteria bacterium; assembly: GCA_913009875.1. Taxonomy (GTDB): domain Bacteria; phylum Pseudomonadota; class Gammaproteobacteria; order SZUA-152; family SZUA-152; genus DRQN01. The sequence goes on from CAJVYS010000046.1 coordinate 15,391, forward strand.
GGCAATACCCAGCCGGCGGCGGTGAGTCTGCGCTACGATGCCAATAACGGCCGTTACGAAAGCGATAAACAATATCGCCAGCGGATTCGCCATGACCTGCAGCGCAACTCCGATCTTATTGCTCGCAGGATCGGGCAGCGGCCACGGGTTATGACTTGGCCTTACGGTGCCTATAACCGCATCACTATCGACATCGCCCGTGACCTGGGTATGCCCATCACTCTGAGCCTCGAAGACGACAAGGTGGATATCCATAAGCTCGGCAATATGGGGCGCTTGCTGATCGGTCATGGCACTACGTTGACCGACTTTGTCTGGCAGGTGAACAATTACATCAAGCCACAAATCAAACCAGTGCGCGTAGTGCATCTGGATATGGATTATGTCTACGACCCGGATCCCAAACAGCAAGACGTGAACCTGGGCAAGCTGCTGGACCGGGTCAAGGCCCTCGGCGTCAATACGGTCTATCTGCAGGCCTACGCCGATCCCGATGGCGATGGCAATGCCGATGCCCTGTATTTTCCCAACCGGCATCTGCCCATGCGCGCCGATCTGTTCAATCGTGTGTCCTGGCAGTTGCGCACCCGGGTTGGGGTGAAGGTTTATGCATGGCTGCCGGTGCTGGCCTATGACCTGCCGGCCGGTCATCCGTTGACCAAGGCGCGGGTTACCGCCTCGCCTGCGCGCAAGCCCGGCTCGGAAGACTATCGGCGTCTGTCACCTTTTAACCCACAGGCACTGCGTTTTGTCGGTGATATCTACGAAGATCTGGCCAGACAGGCCCCTCTTGACGGCCTGATATTTCATGATGACGCCTATCTGAGTGACCGTGAAGATGCCAGTGAGTGGGCGTTGAGAATATATCGGGATAACTGGAAGTTGCCGGCAGACATCAATGCCATCCGGCGTGATCCAGTGCTTTTTCAGAGCTGGACCCTGCGCAAGACAAAGACCCTGGCGCAATGGACCGATGTCCTGGCCGAGCGTGCCGGCCAGTATCGTTCGCAACTCAAAACTGCACGCAATATGTATGCCGCAGTCATCATGAACCCACAGGCCGAGACATGGTTCGCCCAATCCCTCGATGTCTTTCTCGAGCACTATGACTACGTTGCGTTAATGGCCATGCCTTACATGGAGCAGGCCGAAGATCCGCAGGCTTGGCTACAATTATTGGTGTCTCGCGTGAATGAGACGCCGGGCGCCCTCGGCAAGACCGTGTTTGAATTGCAAAGCATCGACTGGCGCAGGAAAACCCCTGTTGACGGCACCGTTCTGGCTAACCAAATGCGACTGCTGCTGCACAATGGTGTGCGCAACTTTGGTTATTACCCTGACGACTTTATCCTGGGGCGGCCATCACTCGAAGCGGTGAGACCTGTCATATCTCTGGCCCCTATCCCGAAGGAGAACTGATCATGGACAGCTGGCTTTCGGTCTATCTGAGTTGGGCGCTTGTGTTTGCCTATACCTATCCACTGTTCATGGCCTATGTGTGGATGGTGGGTGGCTTGCAGTATTTTTTTAAATGGGAGCGAGGCCGGCCCATGGGGAGTGAAGCGTTGAATGAACTGTCGAGCTGCCCCCCGGTGAGCATACTTGTGCCCTGTCATAACGAAGGGGATAACCTTCGCGAAACCATTGAGGCCTTGCATAACCAGAATTATCCTGATTTTGAGATTATTGCCATTAATGATGGCAGCACCGACAACACGGGTGAGATGCTGGAGGCGCTGGGCAGACAATACCCACGCTTGCGCGTGGTGCAACTGGCGGAAAATCGGGGCAAGGCCATGGCTTTATGCATGGGTGCCCTGGCATCGCCCAACGAATTTCTGATCTGTGTCGATGGCGACACCTTGCTGGATGCCAATGCTACGGCCTGGATTATGAAGCATTTCCTCGATGGATGCCGCGTCGGCGCGGTGACCGGGAATCCACGTGTGCGTACCCGTTCCACCTTGTTGGGAAAAATCCAGGTGGGCGAATTCTCCTCCATTATCGGCCTCATCAAGCGGGCACAGCGTATTTACGGCCGGGTGTTTACGATTTCCGGTGTGGTGGCCGGGTTTCGTAAGTCGGCCCTGCAGGAAGTGGACTATTGGAGTACGGACGCCATCACCGAAGATATCGACGTCAGCTGGAAGCTGCACCTGAGCGGTTGGGATATCCGTTTCGAACCCAATGCCCTGTGCTGGATTCTGATGCCGGAAACCTTCAAGGGCTTGTGGAGTCAGCGCCTGCGTTGGGCACAGGGTGGCGTGGAGGTTTTTATCCGCTACCTGCCGCAAATTCTGCATCTGCGCCAGCGGCGCCTGTGGCTGTTGTTCGCGGAATACCTGGTCAGCATGTTATGGGCCTACACGATTCTCTCTCTGATCGTCCTGTGGCCGATGATGCAGTTCATCCCGCAGATGGAGGGGGTGGCGACATTCTCTATTTTGCCGGGTTCCGCCGGCTTGCTGCTGGGGCTGACCTGTCTGATCCAGTTCGCAGTGAGTTTCTATATCGATGGACGCTATGAGAAAGGCCTGGGGAAACTCTACTACTGGATGATCTGGTATCCCCTGGTTTATTGGTTGATCAACCTGTTGACTCTGGTGGTGGCGGTGCCCAAGGCATTGTTGCGGCCGCGTGGCAAACGTGCCACCTGGGTCAGTCCTGACAGAGGAGTACGGCCATGAATAATAATTCACTGATCATTGAAAGCCCGGAGCATCAGGGATGGGTACGCAGACTTGTCCAGGGAGGGATGACGTTGATGTTATGGTTGTTATGGTTTTATCTGCTGCTGCCGGTATTTGAGCCGGTGCTGGAATTGGTCGGTGCCGACCTGTCGGTCATTGGTGTGGTTGCGAAGGTGGTTGATATCGAGATATTCGTGCTGGCCCTGTCGCTGGTTGGCACGGTGATACTGGGTTTCTGGTTGTGGGCCCGCTACAACACCCTTTTGCATCGCTTCCGCAGCGGGGGCCAATATCAGTGTGGCAGTGTTGGCCGCAATGAGCTGGCGGACTCGTTTGGCATTTGTCCCCTGGCATTGACTGACTGGCACGACTCCGAACAGCTGCTGATTCGGCTCACCGAGAAAGGCGGTATTCGCTCTGTCGAGGCGGGGGAGATGAAGATCTACCACTTTTCGGAGGAGCGTCCGGCAAACGAGCCCTTGTCACAGGATGGGATACTTGCCATTTCAAAGGCTAGCTAGGAAGGTGCACGTTCCTTAGCGGCTTGATCTACGTGCTACTCAGCACCCGCCAGCGGCTCACCCCGGCCGAAGCGCTGCCATTGCCCGTCATGCAGCAGTTCCAGTGGGCGGTATTCCTGCTTGTATTGCATCTTCGGACTGGCGGCGATCCAGTAGCCCAGATACAGGTAATCCAGGCCCCGCCGCTGTGCCTCGTCAATGGCCCACAGCACACTGAGACGTCCTGGGCTGTGAGCGGCAAAGGCAGGATCAAAAAAAGTGTATACCGCCGATAGGCCCTGGGTCAGCACGTCCAGCACACTCACGGCCATCAGTTGGCCCTGGTGGCGGAATTCCGTGAACAGGGTCTCTGACCAGGGACTGCTGAGAAACTCCAGATAACGCTCGGGATTCGGGTCGTCCATGCCACCGCCGGGGTGGCGGCTGGCCATGTAGTGCCGGTAGAGGCTGAAGTGTTCTTCGTTGAAGGCAGCCGGCCGCGGCGTGGCCTGCACATCCTGGTTGGTCTTCAGGGTGCGGCGCTGGGCACGGTTTGGCTGGAAGATATGCACGGGGATGCGCATCGGCAGGCAGGCTTGGCATTGTGGGCAGCGTGGCCGGTAGATGTGGCTGCCGCTGCGCCGAAAGCCAAAGTCCGCCAGGCGGCTGTAGATGGCTGTGTCCATGGGTGCGCCGGGATCCGTGAACAGGTTCACCGTGTTGCGACCGGACAGGTAGCTGCAGGGGTGGGGGCGGCTGGCGAAGAAGGCCAGCTGGTTCAACGAGGGTTTGGCGGTCATTTCAGGACTCAGGACTCGGGAGTGTCCAGCGGCCGGTGTGGCCGGTTTGGGGGCACCAGTGGTCCAGCAGTTGGCGGAAGTGTTCGCGGTCGATAGTCTCCGCGCCCAGGCTTTCCAGGTGGGTCGAATGCACCTGACAGTCCACCAGCCCGTAGCCCCATTGTTCGAGCTGGCGCACCAACTGCACGAAGGCTACCTTGGAGGCATCACGCGCACGGCTGAACATGGATTCGCCAAAGAACACTTTGCCGATACCGACGCCGTAGAGGCCGCCCACCAGCTTGCCGTCGAGCCAGCATTCCACTGAATGGGCGTGGTCCAATTCGAACAGGTGCCGATAGGCCTGTTTCATCTCTTCGGTAATCCAGGTTCCGCTATCATTGTCATCACGTGGTGCGCTACAGGCCTTGATGACCTCGGTAAAGGCCGTGTCGGTCGTGATCTTGAAGGGTTGTTGGCGCAGGGTCTTGCGCAGGCTGCGGGAGACGTGGAGCTTGTGCGGAAACAGCACTGTGCGCGGATTGGGTGACCACCACAGAATTGGCTGGCCGTGGTTGTACCAGGGAAAGATGCCGTGCCGATAGGCGGTGAGCAGACGTCCTGGGCTGAGATCGCCACCCACCGACAGCAGGCCATCCGGTTCATCCAGGGCCAGAGAGATATCGGGGAACGTATAGTTCGTGTCCCGGGGGTCAATCCAAAAGGGGGCAAGCCCGCGCATGTGTCCGTCCTTGCGTCGTCAGATTATTGCTAATAGTTTCGCTTAAACGGCGTGTGTTCGCCAAGTGTCTCGATGTAATCCTGCATGGCACGGGTTTCGCGTTGCAGGAAATCGGCAATGGTGCTGTGGAACTCCGGGTGAGCAATCCAATGTGCGGACCAGGTCGCCGTGGGCAGAAAGCCGCGGCTGATCTTGTGCTCGCCCTGGGCGCCGGGGTCGAAACGCTGCAGGCCATGACGGATGCAGTAGTCCAATCCCTGGTAGTAGCACAGTTCGAAATGCAGGTTGTCGAAATGCTCGTCGCAGCCCCAGTGGCGACCGTACAGGCTGTGTTTATCACGCAGGCAGATGGCGCTGGCCACCGGGTGGCCGTCCCGTTCGGCAAGGAAGATTACGACCTGTCCCGGCTGGCGTAGGCTGATGTCACGGAAAAATGCCAGTGACAGGGTGGCGTAGCCGCCGAGGCGGGCAAAGGTGGAGGCGTAGTGGCGGTGCACGGTCTGCCACTGTGCGGTGCTCAGCTGTTCGCCGTAGAGCTGGCGCAGGGCGATGCCGGACTCCTTGACCCGGCGCCGCTCGCGACGGATATTCTTGCGCTTGGCTGAGGTGAAGTGTTGCAGATAATGGTCAAAATCGCGGTAGCCGCGATTGTGCCAGTGGAACTGACAGCTGGTGCGGATCAGCAGCCCTTGTGCCGCCAGCACGTCGCGGTCACGCCGTTCGGGGAACAGCCAGTGCAGGGAGGAGACACCCAGCTCTTTGGCGTGGGTGATAGCGGCTTCGATGAGTGCGCGGGCGGTGGCCTCGCGATCAACATCCGGCGCAATCAGTAGACGCGCGCCAGTGGCCGGTGTGTACGGCACCCCCACCACTAGCTTGGGGTAATAGGCCAGCCCGCTGCGCCGGTAGGCCTCGGCCCAGTCCCAGTCGAACACCAGTTCACCGTAGCTGTTGGTTTTCAGATACTGCGGCATGGCCGCCACCAGCCGCTCGCCATCGTGCAGCAGCAGGTGCCGGGGCAGCCAGCCCCAGCGTTCGCCCACACAGTCGTGGCGCTCCAGCGCATCGAGAAAGGCGTGGCCGAGAAAAGGCTGACCGGTACCCGCCAGGGCATCCCAGTTCTCGCTACAGACCTCGGAAATATTGCCGATAATGGTGCTGCGCAGTTGCATGTCTGCGCACTCTACACGATTGGCACAAGTTGAAAACCGTACTTCCGGGGTATGGGGGAAATGAGGAAATATGGCGGAACTGGCACTGGATATCGGCGACATCCTGCAACTGCAGTTTCTCGGTGAAGACAGCGAGACGCGGTATTACGTCAAGGTGGTCGGGTATCTGGAGGACCGCAGTCTGTTGGTCACCACGCCCCAATCGCACGGCAAGCTGATGCGGGTGCGTGAGGGTCAGCCGCTGGCTGCACGTATGATGGCCGGCAATGACTTGCTAGGTTTCACTGTTTCCGTGCTGCGTAGCTGTTCCGTGCCCTATGCCTATCTGCATCTGAGTTATCCGAAAGACCTGCAGAGCGTCACCGTGCGCAAGGCCCTGCGTATCACACTGAACATGCCCGCCACCGCGCAGGCCTGCTGCACGGGGACGGAAGAGGTCAATACCGAGGTGGAAACACGCAAGGTGCTGATTCGTGACATGAGCACCACTGGCGCCCTGTTGGCCGCTGATGCACCGCTGGTCGAGACGGGGAACTGTCTGGCTGTATCGGTTGATCTCGACGTGGCCGGGGCCAGGGAACAGCTTACCTTTACCGTGATGGTGCGTAACATCAAGGTCGAACCGGCGAAAGAAAAGGGCAAGCCCTCGCTGTTTCTGCACGGCGTCGAATTCCAGTTTTCCGATCGACGCGAGTCGGTGCTATTGCACGCCTTCGTCTATGAGCAGATTGTACATAATAATGATTAGTAGCTATTTGCCCGGGGCTGTCCGTGCCGCGTAGGAGTGGTGCGGATTTTGTTTGCTTACGATCCGTGGGAGCGGCTTCAGCCGCGAAGTATATGAGGGATAATTTTCGCGGCTAAAGCCGCTCCCACAATAGTGTTCTTTGTATACGGGCACAAAAAAGGGGGAGCCCCTAGCGGAGCCTATGCCTTTTGGGTGGCGTACTCAGTCGCTGACTATTCTTGATTATCCAGATAACGTTCCGCATCCAGCGCCGCCATGCAGCCGGAGCCGGCCGAGGTGATGGCCTGGCGATAAATGTGATCGGCGACATCCCCGGCGGCGAATACACCGCTGATGCTGGTCTGCGTAGCATTGCCGTTGGCGCCCCCCTGCACACTCAGATAGCCGTGCTCCATATCCAGTTGTCCGGTAAATAGGTCGGTGTTGGGTTTGTGGCCAATGGCGATGAAGACGCCGTCCACCTTGATCTCCTTGGTGCTGCCGTCCGCCGTGCTCTTGATGCGCATACCGGTGACACCCATGTTGTCGCCCAGCACTTCGTCCAGCTGGTGATTCCACTCGATGCTGACGTTGCCGTTGCTAGCCTTTTCGATCAGTTGGTCGGAGAGAATTTTTTCCGATTTGAACTTGTCGCGGCGGTGCACCACGGTGACGTGGGAGGCGATGTTGGCCAGATACAGGGCCTCTTCCACCGCCGTGTTGCCGCCGCCGATCACCGCCACCGGTTTGCCCTTGTAGAAGAAGCCGTCGCAGGTGGCGCAGCCGGAGACGCCACGGCCCTTGAAGGCCTCTTCCGAGTCCAGTCCCAGATACATGGCCGAGGCGCCGGTGGCGATGATCAGTGCGTCGCAGGTGTAGACGCCGCTGTCGCCCGTTAGCTGGAAGGGGCGTTCCGTCAGCTCGGCCTTGTTGATGGTGTCGAAGATGATCTCGGTGTTGAAACGCTCGGCGTGCTTGCGCATGCGCTCCATCAGTTCCGGTCCTTGCACACCCTCGAAATCGCCGGGCCAGTTGTCCACCTCGGTGGTGGTGGTGAGCTGGCCGCCCTGTTCCATACCCGTGATCAGCACCGGCTGGAGATTGGCGCGTGCGGCATAGACGGCAGCGGTGTAGCCGGCGGGGCCGGAGCCGAGGATCAGTAGTTTGCAGTGTTTGGTTTCGCTCATGGGTGAACTCCTGAGGCATGAAAGAGGGGGAAATGATAGGGGGGTTATACTACGGAAAGCGCCCGTTTAAATCATCCCCCGTATCCATGGAGGAGGGGGCACCTGGAATGCCACAGAAGGGGCCAAAACAGGAAAAAAATGCCACACTAGCCACACTAAATAGACAGACAAAAAAACAGGACACCTGGCAGATGGATTTACCCACGCCCAGCACCCATCACGATGACCCGGCCCTCAGTTACACCTGGGGTCTGTACCGCAGCTTTGCCGCCACGGCGCGGCAGCAAAAGGCCGCTCTGACCCGCTGGCGTTGGTGGATGCTGGTGCTCACCTTGCTGGGTGCCATCTTCGGCACCCTCTGCCAGCAGTCCATCGACTGGCAGCCCGCCTGGTTGACGCAATTGTTTGGTGGCCTCAGTGCCGTCACCATCGGCTTCGCTGCCTTTTTCGGCAAGGAGTTTCTCAACCCGGATATCGAACGCAGCTGGGTGCGGGCCCGCTCCGTGGCCGAGGCCCTGAAGTCGGAGGCCTACCGCTACCTGACCCAGGTGCCGCCCTATCGGGGTGATGAGGCAGGAAAACACCTGCTGGATCGGGCGCAGTCGCTGGAGGAGGACAACGCGGATCTGATGGTGCCGCCCCTGTCCGCGGACGAGAAGCGCAAGCATCTGCCGCAAGGCCCGTTCCCCATTGACACCTACATCCAGCAACGGGTCAGGGAGCAGGTGGAGCGTTATTACACCCCCATGGCTGCCAAACACCTGAGCATCCTGAGACAGGGCAACCGCTCACGTCTGGTCTTCAGTGGCCTGGCGGTGGCGCTGGGTGCCCTGGGTGGATTGGGGCTTGCCGGGGCCATCTCGGCCTGGGTGGCGGTGCTGGGGGTGGCGGCGACGGCGGTGGCCGCTTATCTCTATGCCGGGCGTCATAGCTATCTGGTGATCAGTTATCAGGCCACCGCCCGGCGTCTCGAAGGTCTGTTGGTTCGCTGGCAGCAATGTGATCAGAGCGAGCAGGCGCGTATTCGTTTTATCGAGGACTGCGAGTCGGCCATTTCGGTGGAGAACAGCGCCTGGATGGCGGAGTGGACGAAGAAGGAGGCGGGATGAGCGATATCTTCATCAGCTACGCCCGCGAAGACCGGGAGCACGTTCAAGCCCTGGTGACGGCGCTGCAGGCACACGGCTGGTCGGTGTGGTGGGATTCCGCCATTCGCACCGGCGAGAAGTTTTCGCAGGTCATCGAGACGGCACTGGGCAGCGCCCGCTGTGTGATTGTCGTCTGGTCCCGGCATTCGGTGGGCTCGGACTGGGTGCTGGCCGAGGCCAGCGAGGCGCGCCGGCGCGGGAAACTGGTGCCGATCGTGATTGATGATGCCAGACCGCCACTGGTGTTTCGGCAACTGCAAACGGCGGATTTTACCGGCTGGACCGGTGAGGAAGATGCCGCACCGTTTCAAGCGCTGGCGCATGACATCGCCAGCCTTATGGCCACTCCCTCGGCGCCGGCGCAGCCGGGGTCAAAGAGTACGGCCACGAAGCGTGTAAGCGCATCCTCAAAGACCGGCAGTCGCCGACACCGGGCGACAAAGCGGCGTGTGCAGCTGGCCGTGCTGGTACTGGTGCTCGTTGGCGGGGGAGCAGGCGGGCTGATCTATCAGCAGCAGAAGGAACAGGCCGAGGTCGCCCTGGCGGCCGATTTGGAGCAGGGCGCCATCGACAGCCGAAAGCAACTCATCCAGCAATATTCAGACGGACGCAATTACTGGTGGGCTTTTCTGGCGGACAAGGGAGGCGAGGAGCTGTTGCAGCGCAGCACCCTGCTGGCGATCGAGGCCATGCGACGCCGACCGTCGGTGGAGGCCGAGAAGACGTTGCGGGACAACCTGGTTTTGCTCACCCGGCCCATCGCGGAATTGGACTACGAAGGTTCTCGGTCTTCCACCCTGGCCATCTCCCCGGATGGAAAATACCTGGCTACCGCCAGCCGCAAGGATACTGCGCGTATCTGGGAGACAACGGACTGGCAGGAGGTTCAGCGCCTGCGCCATGACGGTCAGGTTCGGGCTGTCGCCTTCAGCCCCGACAGTCAAACGCTGGCAACGGGGAGCGAGGACGGAGCGGCCCGGCTCTGGAGCGTGACCAGTGGTGAGGAACGATTCAAAATGGCGAATATGGAGACGGTAGGGGATATTGCCTTCAGCCCGGACGGAGGCCGTCTCGCCAGTGCCGGTTTCGATGGTTATGCCCGTATCTGGAATGTGGCCGATGGTCAGGAGCTGCAGCGCATGAAACATCCACTGCCCCGGGTGGAGAGCGTGGCGTTCAGTCCCTCGGGGAGGCACCTGGTTACGCTGGATGGGGATGCCCGTTACGGCATAGCGGAGGAATCTGCTGTGAGATCGGAAGAGCACACGTCTGAACTCCAGG
>CAJVYS010000047.1 GCA_913009875.1 uncultured Gammaproteobacteria bacterium
TTTTTGTTTTCAAGCAGAAGACGGCATACGAGATATATCAGTGTGACTGGAGTTCAGACGTGTGCTCTTCCGATCTTGCTCACGCTGGCGCCTCTGTTGATACTGATCGTGGTGGTGGGTATTGCACCGGCCCTGGTACTGGACATCATTCACAAGACCACCGTGGCACTGCAATTCTGATGGCGCGTGATCTGGCCTTCCTGATCCCCGAGATCATTGTACTGCTGACCATCGTCTTCGCGCTGGTGGCCGAGATGTTGCGTCTGCCACGCATCGCCCTGGCCGTCACATTGACCGGCCTGCTGCTCGCAACCGGCATGACCCTGCCGCTGCTGGGCGAGGACACCAGTATCTTCAGCGGCACCTACCGCATTGATACGCTGAGTGTCTGGGCAAAACTCATCCTGCTGCCCGCGACAGCGTTGTCAATCTTGCTGGCGCGTTCAGAACTCGGCGGCAGTGACCGGGAGGGCACCGCCTATGTACTGATCTGCCTGGTTAGTCTGGGCTCACTGGTGCTGGCCAGTGCCGGCGACACCATGCTGCTGGTGCTGGGCATATTATTGTCCGGCCTGGGTTCTTTTGCCCTGGTGGCCTATCCGCGCGACGACAAGGCCACCGAAGCCGCAATGAAGTTCTTTGTTTACGGCTCGGTCACCGGCGCCGTGATGATCTATGGTCTCAGTTTCTGGTTTGGCGGCACCGGTTCGACACTGCTCAGCGACCTGTCCCGCCTCGAGACCTCGCCGGTGGTCGCCGCCGTTGGCCTGGTCGGCGTTATCGTCGGGCTGGGTTACAAGGCCTCACTGGTACCGTTTCACTTTTGGGCACCGGATGCCTACGAAGGCGCGCCCGTGTCGATTGCCGCATACCTGTCGGTGGTTCCCAAGATCGGTGCCATCTTCGCCCTGGCGCAGGTGGTGCGTGATTTACCCATGAGCACAGACTGGCCACTGCTTATCGCCGTACTCTCCGTGCTGACCATGACCTATGGCTACCTGGCCGCACTGGTGCAAAACAATGTTATCCGCCTACTGGCCTATTCGTCCATTGCCCAGGCGGGCTATTTTCTGCTCGCTATTGTCGCGGTCGGAGCAAGCCCGCTGGCACTTACATCTCTGATCGTTTTTGCCGCCGCCTACGCCGCGATGAACCTGGGTGCCTTCGCCGTCGTCATGCGCACCGGCCGCACCCTCGATGTCTTTTCCGCTGTCGGTCGTAAAAATGTTGCCATGGGAATTGCGATGGTAGTGTTTCTGCTTTCCCTGGCCGGCATCCCACCACTCGCCGGTTTTGTGGGCAAGTTCCTGCTGTTTGGCGCCGCAATGGATGCCGGGTTCACTTGGTTGGTTGTGGTGGCAATCCTCAACAGTGTGCTGTCACTGGCGGTTTACCTGCGCATTGTTGTCGCCATGTACCGGCAGCCCGGCGATGAAGTGTCAATTGAGCCCGCATCGATGCCATTGGTTAGGCTGGTGTGCGTTGTGGCCTTTGTTTTCACCCTGGGCATTGGCTTGGCGGCGCAGGCGTTACTCGGCACAATTGGCTAAGGAACGTGCTGGCCTCCTTCATATTGGCGGCAGCGGCGAGGGTATCCACGACAACGGCAGAAAACTGCGACATGCTGGCGGCTACTATCAACGGCAGGGGTAACAGCAATGAGGCCGTAGCCGCCAGGGTGATCAGGCTATTGTCGCCATACTTTCCCTCCAACACCGGCACGATGGGTTGCGCCAGCGCCACGAAAAGCACATAGATGCCGAGCGAAAAATATTGCGACCAGCGTGATGCGCGGATGCGTGTAGCCACATCAAAATGCTCGCTCAGGTAACGGGTTGTCTCAAATCCTTGAACAATGATCAGCGTTCCCGCTACGATGCGAGTACTCCGCCCAGGTTATATTGACGGATACAGAGCCCCCCAAACGTGTCCAGGCAAGGCGTCGTTCGCAGCCAATGGTTGTTCCATTAGCAAGAACGGCAACGCCGCATGGGCGCGTTTGGGGAGCTCCCTTCGGGCGAGTCGGAAAGGGGCATCCACGGCGTTGCATCTCTTGGCAATGGAACAACCATTACCTGCGAGATGCGCCTTGTGGCTAACCCCTTTCCGACCCGCTGCATTCGTCAATATAACCTGGGCGGAGTACTAGCAATCTCCCAGGCGGTTCGCTCGGGCATTTCAGGCAGAGTGAATTGATTGAGTGTCAGATATTGATTGGCATCATAAATAGCGAACAGAATAAGCAGCGCGGCAAGAATCACAATGGTCACATAAAGCGCCCAACGCTCCAGGTTTTCCAGGGGTTTTAATCCACCGAACAGGCCGATGATGGTGATGACGGCAATAACGATGGTGGTCAAGAGACTCTTGTTGAACGCAGTGTCTAACTCAAAATTTGCAAGAACAAACGCAGAAAGAATGTGGATATACAGACACACCGAGACCACGTATGCGGCAACCAGCGCAAAATCGGAAAGTCGCTCAACAAAAACAGTCAATGAATTACTGCCTGTGGCCAGCACGGGTTCTGCACAAAGTATATTATGCCGGACAATGCTGCCGACCAAAAAGGCAACAAACGCCACGACTGCCATTGCCGGTACGGCATAAGGGCCGACTGCACTTGCCAGAATAGGCACAACCACAAGAAACCCGCTGCCAAATATTGATGCCAGCGGTGTACTCATTGCAGGAACAATGCTCCTTGCTGCCATGCTGCTTGTCCCTGTATTGCAAATGGGTTGATTGGTCTGGTGATCTGGTGTCATAGAACTTGTTCTATCATATGTTTGAGATGCGCCTCCGTAGAACCCAGTCCGGGCAAGCGGTCGATCACATCGACAATGAGTTGGCAACAAACAATATCAATTGACCACCTTGGCAATCTTCTTAATGGTTTCTTTGCTATCGCCAAATGTGCATATTGCATCACAATGTTTCCTCAAATCCGAAAACAGTATGTAGTGCATTTCAATGTTGCTACTTCGAATTGATGGCCGGCTGAGTTGTAATAGCAATTCTTTTTCCCGCTTATCCGGGATAATCAGGAAAAGAGTCGAAGGGTCTTCCGGGAAAGAATAATATAAGTCTGTAAGCCGGAGTATTCCAGAGTATATTGATGTGCTCTTTTCAACCTCAAAGGCGCTAACAATTTTACTGGCACCCTTTTGAAACCACATGACATCTATTAATGAAATAGTGCTCTTTGTGTCTTTATCGACATCAATGTCCGGGAATTTTGGCAAACAGATAAATAAAAAACTATTTCCTTCATGACAGCGCGAACGGTCATTTGCAGCGCTGATCACATCATAGCCGAGGGAATGGCCAATTTTTAGCAGGTGATATTGCATTTCCGTATGCAAATCTTCCTCCTCTTTTTCGCTCATAACTTCAGAATGGCGTTTCTTTAGGAGTTTCTCTATTTTTAGCTTTTCCTTCTCAGTCAGGTCTCCCTCATCACCTACCAAGATCTTGTTAACCCCAACATCAAACAGAAAACCGGCAAATGCACCCAGGTCTTTGGATAAGGAATTTTTATACCGATTGTTTACTTCGAGAATAACTTCCCGCATACGAAGGTATTCCTTCCATGAACCCAGTTTCACTTTGTCCTTAAACAAGTGATTAAATCCATTTACGATTGCGGTATTAAAAGGAGGAATTATTTCCGGGTGAAGAAAATACAATATATTGGCAACGGCTGGACCAAGTCCTTTAATCTTTTTCTGATCAAGATTAATGATCTCTTTGATAAGCTGGTCTTCTTTTGTCGCGCTATAACAATTTTCGAGAAACTGACCAAACGCTACTTTATTCTCTTCGTTCTCATAAATATCTGGAATTCTAAGCTTCGGCTTCCAATAAAACGCGTGTGACGCGCCAATGAACACCTGTTTTTGCTCTGTGATACAGTTTAAGACGAATTCCAGTGATGAGCCCTTGTAGTCATTCCCGAAACAGCCACTTTTAATATCTTGTATGACATCCCTGACTCCTCGACGTATCGAACGAAAAGCTTTTAGCCGATCCTCATTATTGATGAACCAAGTATTGAAAACAGACTCATGGTCTGATTTATACTTGTCAAGTATTTCTTGCAGCTCTCTACTCACCCTGTGCCCCTGTCATTATTTCATTTTAAAAATCATTTTGGAGCCCTGAACGCTGACAGACCCTAGGGGGCGATTTCAATTAATAAGACCATACTGCCAAGCCTCTGTTAGTGATTCTGATAACGGTTCAGGTCAAACAATCCGGACGAAACCAGCTTAGTTCGTGCCTGTGCATCTTGAAACCAGTCGGCCAGATCCCAGAACCCTGGACTGGTGCGTCTCACGCCGTATTGATCTACAAACTTTTCATAATCGCCATGATTGCGGATAGCCGCACAGCGCTTTGTAAAATCATCAATTTCTGACAGTGGCACAGAAAAAAAGAAATTGGGGTAGGAGCCTTCCAGCCACTTAACCACCGTCATCGTATCCTTGTTGATATCAGAGCGATCCCGCTCCCGTTCGTCTGCGAGAAATGAGGTAACATTCTTGTAGGCCTTGTTGCGGATCAACGTATAAGCCAGATCCTCTTGCGGATTTTCCGTCCTGACTCTCACAAAGGCGACATCCGGAAAAGCGTGCAAGCTTTCACCTTGCAACTGTGCAATCGCATTCATGGCACGATCTGCGCGCGCTGAAGATATTTCAGTCAGTACATTTTTACAATCAACATTGCCGCAGTGGTTCATGGCTTCCGCCTGTTGCGAGGTACCGGAAAGCCTCCCCTTGAGATGATGGTAGAGCTCCCGCTGCGGATCATCGGTTTGGTAACCGACCACCGACTCGGTGCTCAGCCACTCTTGCGGTGCAGAAAACAACTCATCAATCGTATTCCGCTGGCCGATATACCAAGTGTCGCGGATCTTCTTTCTCTGGCTTGCGGGGAGAAAGGCCAGAAAATAGTCCTCCCCTTCCATGCGCAGGAAATCCATGTAAATCCTTGTACTCATTCGATGACCTATGTTGCCGTAGACATTGAACCCGGCCACCAGCAAATAATGGATACGTTCAAGTAATGGGTAGTCAATAACCCAGGCTGTCTCCGGATTTTTCCCCACCAATCCGTAAGCCACCGAGCCGCTGTCAAAATGACGAAAAATAGTCAGTGCCGCATTGGGGTTTACACCATCACCATCCCAGATATAATTCATCGCATGACCCAGATCATGGGTACCGATGGTCTTGAACCAGGCCTGTTTTTTCTCCATGTAGCGTCGCTGTCCTTGCCAATAATCCGTCCATATGCGAAGCAAATCCAGATTTCCACCGCCGTCTGCAGGAATCTGTAGTTCATTCACCATCTCACCGATAAATTGGCCATTGTTGGTAATGACCGGCTGGTCCGGATCAAAAAACATCACCCAGAACTGATCTTCAATCACGTTTAATGCTATCTGCCCCCGGCAGACCGGTCCCTTGATGAAACCTTCGATAAAAAAGTGAGCGTTATCCAATAGAAAGCGGTAGCGTGATTCTTCGGGTATGGCGGAAAAAACCTTGAACGGATTGGATGCAATCTCCGTCTCGTAGGATGGCAGTTGATCTACCTTGTACTCTGGTGTCAGGAAAAGCTCACGGTAACGCTGCATACGCTGATCGGAAAACTCATAAACGATGTGGTTTTTGGCCACGATACTCGGGTGATATCGCAGCAACCGGTAGTAAAATGCCGAGTCGCCCGGGTCGTCATAGGGCCGCAGAGTCGGGATCTCATCGATTGTCTCTCCCGGCGGTGTGGTAGAACGAACCAAACGATAGAACTCCCGTGCGGGAGATCCGGAAAAATGGATATGAGCATGAAACAAATGCTCATACAGATAGCGGCTGACCAAGCGTTGCTTGCTGGATGGCTGATTTAGAAAACGTTCCCACTGTTCGATTTTCGGCAGTACCATGACGGAAGGGCTAGGCGACTGCGGTATGGGCGAGCCCAGGGCCAGCCAGGATACGAGCGTACGATATTCCGTCTCTGACAGATTTGGCATCGCATAGGGCATTCCCCATAGGGGATTTTCCTGAGCGAAATCATCTATCTTTTCCAATGTCGGGCAAGTCTGTTCCCTGTTAAGTCCCAGGGTAAAGCTGTCCGGCAGTCGATCGGTAACAGGTTGGGGGTGTTGCTGCTTCAAGCGTAACAGGTGATAGAGCACCGAGTTTTTCAGATTATTTTCCGGGCTTGATGGCCCTTCGTTGAGTACCGGGGAGAACCCTCGTAAGCGCCACTCAGCCGACGTTTTGGCATCGATAAACAGGCGTGTTGGTTGCATTTCGCCAATACGCTTGGGTTCATAGATACGCTCGTCACTGGCACCTCGTCGAAGGCCTTCACTGGATGATAGTTTCAACTGGCAAGGTGCATCGTAACAGCCGTGGCAGACCACACAGCGTCGTTCCAGAATAGGTTTAACTTTTTGCTCAAATTCCTCTGGATCACTCAGTACGGGTGATGATGACAGCTGTTTAAGGTCACTCTCCATGGAGTGCGGCGTCTCCTGCAGCCCATAGCTGAGAACAGCCAACAACACGATAGCAAGAATAATTATTGGTGCCCGGCTTCCGGTTGATACTTTCTTCATCAAAAAAACCACTGTGTTGAAGATGGTAAATATCCTCAAAGGCGCCATACCCGGCCCCTTGATGACCATTGAAGGCCTGCACAGGTAACGGTGTGCCAGACTCTAAGCCGCACAACGCGCAGGACACGTTCAGTGACGATGGTATCATGAGTGGAGGATACAAAATTTCCGGGTTCAGTTGGTCTGTCAGCATTCAGGGTACCACCAAAAGTAGGCGCCCTGAGGCGACAGTAGGCGCTTTAGGCGAGGCGCGCCTCGTAGCGAGAATGGCCATAATCCTTTGCAAGAGGTGGAGCGCAGTCCTGGATGCTGACAGAGCAACCCTTCGGGCGTGTTCCTGTTGTGTCCCGCAGTCGCGTCGTCTCAGGGCGCCTACTTTTGGTGGTGCCTGGCGCTTTTTCAGGTGCAGCGATACGGCCTCATGCTGCAAATCTTCCCGAAAGCAGCCGCCCGAGAAAGCGCTCCTCCCTGCTATTGATCGAGCGAAACATGACACCGATACCATTGTCCCCGACATGCACCACCCAGCCATGTAAATTGCCATAAGGGGGAATCTCAATTTCCACCACATTGCTTGCCGGTACTGCACGCCAGGCGAGCTGAATGAACATGCCATCTGGGGAGACGTTGCATATCCTGTCATGCAGTGATAAGCCATCATGGCCACGTACAGTGACGTCCAGCGATAATTGGCAGCGTTTTTTCAGTCGATGCTCCATACTCATATTCTTGCTCCTGCGCTACAGCGCATCATGCACTGACTAAGGAACGTGCACGTTTCTAAGGAACTTCTGATCAATTCATTACTGGTACCTGAACCCTCGGATTCAGGTGGTAACCACGAGTCAAATCAGACAATCTCTGCGTCGTCTGTTTCAGTTACTGTGCTTCTTTATCCCGAACCTGTACCGTCAGAAATCCCTTCCATTGATTGCGCGGTGGGAAAAAAGCCGGTGTTTTGCGTACATACTCGTTATAGGCTTCGCCAAACTCCGCTTCAGCGCGCCGCTCTTCGACCCTGGCAAGGCGCACATAGGCGTAGAGCAAGATGGGCGCCATTAGCACGGTAAGCAGTGTCGGCCACTGCACCAGAAAACCAATGATAACGAGGAACAACCCTGTATATTGCGGATGGCGGGCGTAGGCATAGATGCCGTCGGTTACGAGACTACCGCGAGCAGCGTGGATCTGCGTCCAGCCCTTGGAAAGCAGCGTGTAACCCATAAGCATCAACACCAGACTCAAGCCCATCACGACCGCCCAGGCCAGGGTTGAGCCACCGAATACCACCACCCAGAGATGGCCGAACTTGTGGTTGAAGGGTTGCAATACCGGATAAGCATCACCCAGCCAGCCGGTCAGCAGATAGACGGTCAAGGGGAAGCCGTACATCTCGCTAAAAAGTGCCACCAGAAACGCCACCACCACTCCCATGCTGCGCCACTCGTCACTACCCCGTGGTTTGAGAAAGCTCAGCATGAAAAAAAGGAAAATACCGACGTTAAAGGCTGCCACCACCCACATGCCGTAGGCGTATCCGAGTTCACCCTGCATCAATCAACCCTCCCCTACTTTCGCTTGGCTAATCCAGCGGCCGCTGAAATACAAACTCCGCCACGGACAGATGCCCATCGTCGCCACGCTGGATCTCGACCCGGATGCGATAGAGTTCCGGTTTGTGCAGGGTGAAGTAGTTACCGTAGCTCAACGGCTCACCGCGCATCGGTTCCAACTCCTCTGGGCTTCTTTCCAAACCCAGCGGGAAAACAGCGGCCTTGACTCTGGCATCGGTGATACGCTTGCCGGACTTGCTGTCGAACAGGGCGACCAGTACGTGGTAACGGTGTTCCGCGCCAGCAGCAGCACTGTGCATACCGGGGTAGTCCTGGGTAATCTGTGCCGGAATAACGCCGAGATAGACACTCATTCCATTGATTTTCAGGTGGCGCTTCGAGTCATCGGCCATAGCCATATTCGCAGCAAACACCAAACAGAAGAAAACCAGTAGATTTCTGTATAACATTGTCTTAATCCTCCTTGGTACGCTACCTGTTGCACCTTACGATGTGCGCAGTTCCAGCGTCATACCGCACTTGGGGCAACGGCCCGGGCCTTGCTGCTCGATCTCGGGGTGCATGGGGCAGGTATATATCGCCGACTCGTCCGCCGCCTTGTTCGATACGCTTGCTGCCGGATGGTCATGATGTTTGCCGCCACAGCAGCTATGAGATTCTGTTTCCGGCTCAGGTGACGCAGCCATTTTTTCACCGCAACCGCAGCCACTCTTCGCCTCGGCTCCGGTCTCTTCCAGAAGATACTGACTCGGTGACGCCAGGAATTTGCTCAGGCAGCTTTCACTGCAAAAATAGTGTGTCTTGCCCGCATATTCCGTGTAATGTTCTGACTCTTCGCTAACATCCATTCCACATACTGGATCAGTTCCCATATTCTTTCTCCTTCATCTATTCACTGCTCTTGCTCCCTTTCCCTGTAAATAGAAAGGGAGGATGAAAATCGCTGTCTCTTCGTCAATGTGTCGACTCAATCAAGTAGCAGATTGCATTGCCATCGGGCTCACCGTCCGGCATTGATTTCCACTTTTCCAATGCCTCGTCCATGCGCTGCTGCAGCCTGTTTAACTCGACCAGTCTGTCCCTGTTCTCATTGATGCGTTGTTGAATGATGTCGCGTACCGCCGGACAGGGTGATTTTCCCGCACTGCTGTGGTCGAAAATAATTTGAATATCGCTCAAGGTGAAGCCAAGCCCCTTGGCCCGGCATATGAATTTCACTTTTTTAATGTCATAGCCATTAAAGAGCTTGTAACCGTTATCCGGGTTTCGTGAAGGCGTTAATAAACCAATGCGCACATAATGTCGTATTGCGTCCGGCGTCGCTTGCGCCACCTTTGACAATTCACTGACCGTTAACATGTTCACCACCCGCAATGTTATTGAACTGCTTATTCCCCAGTCATCTTGAGCATAGACCCTGGGTCCAACACACAGGTCAATAGACTTTTTCAGAAAGAATTGTCAGTGATTACGTCTATTCATCACGAATAACCATCTGATGCGCTACGCCCTTCTCCAGGGCGATGATATTTTTCACCATCAGTGTCACAGGGTCGATTACCCAGATCTTCGGTTCCTTGCGGCTGGAGACGTAAAGCTTATTGAGCTTGCCAAGGTAAGCCAGATGGTAAGGGGTGGGACTCAGCTCCGAGGTTTTTTGCTCACCGCTGGAGAGATCAATGCGAGTGATCAAACCGTCCTGTTTACTCGTCACAAACAACCAGCGCCCGTCAGCGGAGGTATCGATACCGTGTGGCATCTGGCCCACCGCGTAAGTCCGTTTGATTGTGCCGCTGGCAAGATCAATCACCGACACGGACGCATCACCGGTATTGGCGGTATAGAGCAATCGTCCTTGGGAACCGAGCACCATGTGCTCTGGCTTCATGCCGGCCTTTAGCTCACGTACGCGTTTCCAGGTTCGGGTGTCAATTTCACTGATGGAGTTCGCGCCGGCATTGGATATATACAAGCGCTTGCCATTGTTTGAGAAAACGGCATAGTTCGCCCATGGGCCCGTATCGATCGATGCCAGCACGGACATTTTGTCGAGATCGATTATCGATATTCCACCAAGCCCCGAATGAACCGCTACTGCAACCCTGCCATCAGGCGAGACAGCCGTATGGTGGGTAAGACCCCGCACCGCTATACGACGCATAACACGGCCATGTTTCAAGTGTATGATCGAGAGATAGCTTTTACCAGCAGATTGGGGATGGTCGCCACCACCCCCTTGATGGTGAGCGGCATGATCCGCGTCGCTGACTGCCGCCGGTTTTTGCGGATCTGATGACATGCCATTCTGCAGCGGCTGCATACTGCCCGCAACCAGGTATTCAGAGTTGGGACTACCAGATAGGCCGTGGGCGTTTTCCAGTTCGTCGATGCGGCCCACGACCGTGTCCCTGTTAAGGTCGATGATCACAATCTCATTTGCATTTCCGGTCGGCACGTACATCATCGGCCCGGCCATCGCCAGCGGTGACAGCAGCGAGATTACAATGAAGATAATTCCATACTTATTCATGGTTATTTTCTCCTGCGGACACCTCTTTTCCAGGCCATAAAAACCGGGCTTCCTTTCTTCTCCCTCAAGAGTAGTCGAAGATCCACAGAATATATTTCCTGTAAATCTTCAAAACAGGATTTTTCATGGCGCCTGTTCATGCTCCGGGCGGTGGTTGGTTTCTTCGTGGCGCAGGTGGCGCCGCGAGGTTGTCCAATTCGATCTCTTCACTGTCATGCACCCAACTTCGGCGTAATCGCTCCAGCCAGCCACCACCAAGCTTTGCGCCGACTTCAGCCAGTGTCTTTTCTATCTGCTCTTCCGTTATCTGCAGCAAGTCATAGGTAACACCTACCCTACGCTCCTCGATGATCACCTCTTGTACACCCATCATTTGCAGCAAAGAAGAAGTGATCAACTTCCGAATCTCGTCATCCAATGGTTCGGCCAGAGTCATCGTTCGCCGTTTAAGGATCTTGTTCCGCGTTCTTCCTACCTTGCTGCCATAAAGGTTTGGATGGTCAAGAAACATCTTTCGGCACTGCTCTGAGCAAAAGTGAAAAAACATCTTGTGGTACTCGACAGTGGGCACGTCAGATGTCGTTCCCATACCGCACACCGGGCAAGTATCACTCACCATACTCATCGTAAACCTCCTTTTGTTTCTTATGATGGACTTTCATAGCCACAGGCAAACCCTTGTGGCTGATCATTCAGGCGACATTGATTATTCTAGACTTGGATTCAAGCAAAGTAAGTGCATAATATGGAAGAGTTTGAGTTTGATTGTAGCCTCTGCGCAATCAATGAGTAGGAGTGTCCATCAATCAATTTCAGGGTGCAAACCATCATGGACCACGATCCGTCATTACTCACGATTAATAGTGGTTCATCCAGCCTGAAGTTTGCCTTGTTCGCAGTCCAGGACTCGCAAACACCCAAGTGCCTGTACCGGGGCGAAATCACGGCGATTGGCGGCGATGGCCGGTTTCATCTCCGCGATAGCCATGGCACCCCGTTGCAGACACGCAAGGTAACGGTTGCCGATCACCAACAGGCCCTGCAACAGTTGCTGGCATGGCTGTCGGAAGAGACGGCGGCATCGGGGCTGATGGGCGTCGGCCACCGTGTCGTACATGGTGGGCGTCGTTTTCAACAACCGGCCCGCATAACGGAAGATGTACTAAGCTATTTACAATCGCTGTCTGCACTGGCGCCAAATCACCAGCCCCCCTGTTTGCAGGGCATCACCACATTGCAACATATTCAGCCCCAGCTGCCGCAGGTCGCCTGTTTCGATACTGCATTCCATCATGGCCGCCCGGCCGTGGAGCAGCGCTTCGCCCTACCCGACCGGCCCGAACTTGAAGAGGTGCGTCGCTATGGTTTTCACGGCCTCTCTTATGACTACATCGCAAAAGTCCTGCCAGATCACCTGGGTGCCGCGGCGGACGACAGGGTCATCGTCGCCCATCTGGGCCACGGCGCCAGCCTTTGCGCCCTGCACAAGCGCCGCAGCGTTGCCACCACCATGACCTTCACGCCGCTGGACGGCATCCCCATGGGCACGCGCTGTGGCTCCATCGACCCCGCTGTGGTGTTATACCTTCTGCAACAAGGGATGAGCGCAGAACGCATTTCCGACCTACTGTATTTTCAGTCCGGGCTGCTGGGCGTCTCCGGTGAGAGCAGTAATATGTCCCGGCTGCTGGAACAATCCAGCAAGCAGGCGAGGCAGGCCGTTGAGCAATTTGTCCACCACACGGTACGCGCCATCGGCTCACTGGCCGCTGCACTGGGCGGTGTGGATGCCTTGGTTTTCACCGCCGGTATCGGTGAGCATGCCGTGCCGGTCCGCGCCGCCATCGGCGACGGGTGCGAGTGGCTGGGCCTGCATCTGGACAGCGAGGCCAACCGCCTCGGCCGCACCTGCATCAGCCGCGATGACAGCGCCGTATCGGCCTGGGTTATTGCCACCGATGAGGAACAGATGATTGCCGAACACAGCTTGCGCATCCTCAACCATCCCCTCAGTCACCACAAATACAGGGACACACCATGATTGCACCGTACGTTTCCATCGCCGAGACACCGCTGAGTGACGAAGAACTGGCACATATCGACGCCTGGTGGCGGGCCGCGAATTACCTGTCCATCGGCCAGATTTATCTGCTCGATAACCCGCTGCTGAAACAACCGCTGGCGCTCGACCACATCAAGCCGCGCCTGCTCGGCCACTGGGGCACGACGCCGGGACTGAACATCATCTACGCCCATCTGAACCGACTGATCCGGGCGCGCGACCTGAGCATGATTTACGTCACCGGTCCCGGCCACGGTGCACCGGGCATTGTCGCCAACACCTGGCTCGAAGGCAGCTACAGCGAGCTGTATCCCACCATCACCCGGGATGCACAGGGCATGCAAAAATTGTTTCGCCAGTTCTCCTTCCCCGGCGGCATCCCCAGCCATACCGCACCGGAGACACCGGGCTCGATTCACGAAGGGGGCGAGCTGGGCTACTCACTCAGCCATGCCTATGGCGCGGCC
This sequence comes from uncultured Gammaproteobacteria bacterium, assembly GCA_913009875.1. Lineage (GTDB taxonomy): Bacteria > Pseudomonadota > Gammaproteobacteria > SZUA-152 > SZUA-152 > DRQN01. The sequence continues at coordinate 13,265 of CAJVYS010000047.1, forward strand.
TTCGATAACCCCGATCTCATCGTCGCCTGCGTAGTCGGTGACGGCGAGGCGGAAACCGGCCCCGCCGCCACCGCCTGGCATTCCAACAAGTTTCTCGACCCACAACACGATGGCGCCGTGCTGCCCATCCTGCACCTGAATGGTTACAAGATCGCCAACCCAACAGTGCTGGCGCGCATCAGCCGCGATGAACTGGTTGCCTTGTTCGAAGGCTATGGTTACACGCCCTACCTGATCGAGGGCGCTGACCCGCAGGCCGTGCACCAAGCCATGGCGGCGACGCTGGATCGCGCCGTGAATGACATTCATGCGATCCAGCAGGCTGCACGCCAGGGTGGAAGGCGCGAACGACCGCGCTGGCCGATGATCATCCTGCGTACCCCCAAGGGCTGGACCTGCCCGAAAGAGATCGATGGCCTCAAGCTCGAAGACTACTGGCGTGCTCACCAGGTGCCGTTTGCGCAACTGGCGGAAAAACCGCAACACCTCCGCGTACTGGAGCAATGGATGAAGAGCTACCGGCCCGAGACCCTGTTCGACGAGCACGGCCGGCTGGCGCCCGAGGTGGCGGCCCTTGCTCCCGAAGGCGAACGGCGCATGGGTCGCAATCCCCACGCCAACGGCGGCCTGCTGCTGCGTGACCTGCTGTTGCCGGACTACCGCGACTACGCCGTCGATGTGCCCTCCCCCGGCGGCGTCAACGGCGAGGCCACGCGCCGCATGGGTGAATACCTGCGCGATGTAATGGCGCTGAACGCCGGGCAGCGGAACTTCCGTGTCATGGGGCCGGACGAAACCGTCTCCAACCGCCTCGGCGCCCTGCTCGATGTCACCGACCGAACCTGGGAAGCCGAAACCTATGACTATGACGACCACCTGGCAACGGACGGCCGGGTCATGGAAATCCTCTCGGAGCACACCTGCCAGGGCTGGCTGGAGGGGTATCTGCTGAGTGGACGGCACGGCTGGTTTTCCTGCTACGAGGCCTTCATCCACATCGTCGACTCCATGTTCAACCAGCATGCCAAATGGCTCAAGGTCAGCAAGACAATCCCCTGGCGGCGGCCCATTGCCTCGCTGAATATCCTGCTCACCTCACACGTCTGGCGACAGGATCACAATGGTTTTTCCCATCAGGACCCCGGCTTCATCGATCACGTCGTCAACAAGAAGGCCGGCATCGTGCGGGTCTACCTGCCGCCGGACGCCAACACCACCCTCTGCATCACCGAGCGCTGCCTCAGCAGCCGCAACCTGGTGAATGTGATCATTGCCGGCAAACAGCCCGAGCCGCAATGGCTGGCGATGGATGCCGCGATCAAACACTGCCACGAAGGCATCGGCGTGTGGGGCTGGGCCAGTAATGATCAGGACAGTGAGCCCGATGTGGTGATGGCCTGTGCGGGTGATGTGCCCACCCTCGAAACCCTGGCCGCGGTCAAGATCCTGCGTGAACAGCTGCCGGCATTGAAGGTTCGCGTCGTCAATATCGTCGACCTGATGACCCTGCAGCCACGGGAAGAGCATCCAAACGGCTTGAGTGATCGTGACTTCGACACCCTGTTCACCAGCGACAAGCCGATCGTCTTCGCCTTCCACGGCTATCCGTGGCTGATCCATCGCCTGACCTATCGTCGCAACAACCATTCAGGCCTGCACGTGCGTGGCTACAAGGAAGAAGGCACCACCACCACGCCGTTTGACATGACGGTGCTCAATGAACTGGATCGGTTTCACCTGGTTTGCGATGTCATCGACCGGGTGGATGGCCTGGATTCCCGTGGTGCCTACCTGAAGCAACAGATGCGTGACAAATTGATCGAGCACAAACAATACATCACCGACCACGGTGAAGACCTGCCGGAGATCCGCGACTGGCAGTGGTGAACAAGTCGATACCAAACGGACATACAGAGCCCGTGTGTGTAGGGGCGGGCCATGCCTGCGACCTGTGGGAGCGGCTTCAGCCGCGAATGAAACCCGCCTTCTTCGCGGCTGAAGCCGCTCCCACAATGTCCAGATCCTCTATCTCTGTGGTGAAATACAGGACTATCGCGGGCATGGCAAACGCCTCGTGCTGTCATTTCGGCTTTTGGTTTTCACCACTAGAGAGCACAAAGTGCACGAAGATATTTATCACTGCCGAAAACCATCCATAAATCTAAGCGATGGGCTCAGCGAAAGCGTTACGGCAGTGAAGTAGGTTGGGCAAAGGAGCGAAGCGACGTGCCCAACGGGATGCATGGAGATGTTGGGCACGTTGCTTCGCTCCTTTGTCCAACCTACCTAGCTGATTACAGTAAGCTTATTCGTGCCATTCGGGATGGATGTTACGGCAGGCCCCGGCCGCAGAACTTGAACAAGGCCCGCAGCAGGGAATCATTGTGTACGGCAACCCGGCTGGCGGCGACCACGCCCTTCACGCTGCGCCGGGAAATCTTTACCTGATGACTATGGATGTAGCTTTTGTTGCCGCCGATCTTGCGCAGGGTCAGCTCGGCCATGCCAATGGCGAGGAAACAGAAACTGCGGATGCCGGCCTCGCGGGCGGGAATCAGCAAGGTATATTCCAGCGCCTGTTTGAGGCAGTCATGGGCGATGGTTATCAGCTCCTCAATACCCTTTTCAAAGCCGGCATCATTCTGTCCCGGCGCCATGCCGGCAAGGTCGAAATCATGCCGTGAAAAGATTTCCTGCGGCAGCCAGCAGGCGCCGCGTTGGTGGTCATCCCAGATGTCCTTGAGGATGTTGGTCATCTGCAGACCCTGGCCAAAGGCAATCGACAACCGCTGCATTTCCTCGCAATTTCTGGCGATGTCCGGCGAATAGGCGCAGAACAGTCGGGTCAGCATTTCACCGACGACGCCGGCCACGTAATAGCAGTACTTCTCCATGTCGGTGAAGTTCGGCAGCCCGGCATGAGTATCCAGTTCCTGGTAATAGACCATGCCCTCGGCCATCACGCGGACACAGGTCACCAGTGCCTCCCGCTGTTGTTCGTTGAAACTGTGGGTGATCTTTATGACTTCCGGAGTGAGCTGAACCAGTTCATGCTCGGCCGGGATGGTGGCCGTTGAGAGTAACGCGGACAGGGATTGCGCAAAGGCCTCGACATCTGCCTCGCCGGCCACCGCTGCCGTGAACAGACGGCTGTAGTGACGTTTCTGTGTCGCATCCAGCGCCGGGTCATCTTCAATGGTGTCGACGATACGGCACAGCAGGTAGCCGTTGGATACCACCTGGCAGAGTTCGGCGGGCAATTGTGGAATCGTCAGTGCAAAGGTACGGGACACACCCAGCAACAGATAATTCTGCAAGTCATCCGTCGATGTGAAGACCCTTGGCGGCCGTGCATTGCTGCGCAAGCGAGGGCTCTGTTTGGCGATAACAGCGTCTGACGGCATGCGGTTGAGATTTCTCGAAGGGTTGCGGAAGGAAGCGGCCTGTTTTTTTCGCAGCTATTCTAACCGGATTACCCGTATATCGCATTCAATGCTCGCGCAACACCACGGCTGGTCAACATGACTCGTCGATTATTCGACGCCCTGGCGACTCAGGTAGATCGCCGTCATGGTATCCATGCTGGCCACATGCCCCTGAAACCACTCGGGCCAGTGGACGAGGACATAGTCGGCCAGGGCGTCAAGATCCCCCGTTGTCTGCCAGGCCTTGCAGGCCAGCTCCAGTCTGGCTAACACCAGGGTATGTTCATGGCTGTGTACGCCATAGGCCGCAAAACCGGCCTCTTCCATGAGCCGGTTTTCGTGTGCGAAGTGTCTACGGGTGTGTTCAATCCATTCATCCAGTTTTGTATGCAGCGCCTCGCTATCCAGTTCACCGCTTTGTCCCGTCTTGATCAGACGCCCAATCTGATTGACCAGCTCGACCTCTTCGTGGTGCTTGGCCTCCATGGATGCCACGGCAATGGGGGGTATTTTGGTGGGATCGACAACGGAAAAATCGTTCATAATACGGCACCATCCTTCATTTCCAGAGGGAGGAAAAATGTAAATACCTGATATCAATCAATGTTTTATTGTAAAAAAAAGCTCAAGAAGCTTAGGGGATTACGCGGGTAATACCCTTGATCAGGATCAAGGGAAAAATCCACAGGCCTGGATTTGGTTTCCATGAGTCTGTTTAGTTCATTGTTATTGCAGGGGATTCTTGGGCGGGTCATGAGGTGGGCGTTTCCCTCAGCAGTATCAGCCGACCATCCCAGCGTGCGTTGCCGTTTTCCAGCACACTGACAGCCTCCCGTCGAACCGGCTTAAATGACAAGCCCTGCAATGTCTGCTGCAGGCGGTGCAAAGCGGTATCGTAGTTCTGTCGGCTTTGCGGATAGCTGATCAGCGGCAATTGCCGCAATTCCAGCTCGGCGACGGTACCCACCCAGAGCGGTACATCACCGGGTTGCAGACGGTATGCGCTTGCCCACAGGCGGATGACCAGTGGCAGGCTCCCATCCTCCCCGTTATAAACCATCTGCAGTGATTCAAAGCGGCCCTGTTGCAGGCGTGGCAGCAGGGGCAACTCAGACAATTCCGGTGATGGCTGCAGCCAATGCAGGGCCGTGCGCCAGCGCAGTGACTCCGGTGTCCGCCAGCCCCGTGCCTGTAATTCGGCCTTCACGTTCTGCAAGTTCCCAGCCCACTGCAAGGTGAGCGGCTGTTCGCGCTCGCCACCCAAATCCAGCCGATAGGCCGGAATGCGCTGCCAGTCCTCACGCCACCAAGACTCGGCAGGGAGGCGGTGAATCCCCTGCTGAATGGCATAGCGTTGCAGATCCGCCTGCAGGTTGCTGCTCACATGCCACAGCCCGGAAACGGCAAGGACTGCCAGGCATATCGCGGTCAGTCCCGATGTTGCACCGGGCTCCCGCCGGTGACGGCGCAGAGCAATTCTGGACAGTGCCACCCAGGCCAGGCCCATGGCGAGCCCCGCCAGCACATCGGATACCCAGTGCGCCCCCAGGTAGAGGCGGGAAAAGGCGATGCCGGCGATCAGCACGCCACTCACCACATACGGCAGCCAACGCCAGCGCAGGGGAAATTCCCGTGCGCTGCTCACCGCCAGATAACCGTAAATGATGACACTCATGGTGGCGTGCCCGGAAGGAAAACTGAACGCCTCCCAGCCGGGATACAGGGCGACCGGGCGCGCCACGCCAAGGCTGACCTTGAGAATGATCACCGCTAGCTTGCCGAAGGCCGCCGCCGCCAGCCAGTAGAGGGCCTCCTGGGTGCGTCCCCGCCACCACAGCCAGCCCAGCGCCGCCAGCAGCACCGGCACGGTAACCTGTGCATCACCCAAGGCACTGAACGTGACCATTACATGATCTATCAGTGGGTTGCGAAGATTTTGTAGAAACTGGTTTATATTTAATTCGAGCTGCTGCAAGGTATTTTCGCCCAGCACATTGACCAGCATAAGGAGGAACAGCCAGGCCCCGCCGACCAGTAATACCAGCCAGGCCAACAGTGAGCGCGACACCGGCTGATGCGGGTCCACCAGGCCCGCGACCAACCAACCCAGATAGCGATGCCGGGCCGCCCAAAGCATCGCTGTATGAACCCAGTGCTGGGCATGCGGCTGAATATGCCGGTACAGCCAGCGAATGCACCAGGCCAGCAGCCATACCGACACCAGCAGCAGCACGATGAGCAGCGCCAGCCGCCCGGCCACCTCGCCGGCCAACGCCAGCGAGGCGCCAAAGGCCATGCCCGGCAGCAGGTACAGCGGCGCCCAGGCAAAGGCCGAAAGCACGTTGACGAGATAAAACCGCCCCGGCGGCATGTCCAGCATCCCGGCCACCACCGGGATCACCGGCCGAATGGGACCGATAAAGCGCCCCATCAACACACTCTTGCCGCCGTGGCGCTGGAAGAAGGCCTCGCCCTTCTCCAGCCAGGCCGGATGCTGGCGAAAGGGCCAGAGGCCGCGAATCTGCTGGTGGAAATGCCGTCCCAACCAATAGCTAAAACCGTCGCCAACAATGGCCCCCAGCACAGCCCAGGCATAGACCGGCCAGAATTCAAGCACACCCACGGCAACCAGTGCGCCGATACCGAACATGATAAAGGCGCCCGGCACCAGCAGCCCTACCCCGGCAAGGGATTCGGCAAAGGCCAGCAGGGCGACAAAAATGCCGGCAAGATGTGGGTGGGCCGCCACCCACTGCAGGAGTTGATCGATGAGTTGTGCCATGGTGATGGATTCTATGGTCGATCCGTTTGTCTAATATTGGTTAGGATGCTGGGAATCATTACATAAATAACCTAAAGTCCCTGACCTCTGATGCCGAGTGTAGAGTGGCCTGCAGTCTGGCCTTTCGCAGCCTGTAATAACCCACTCGTGAGCCAAGCTGGGCTCAGTGATCAATTTCAATCATTCAACGGTAGCGCACAATACCCATGAACAGTCCCTGCACCTACGTCATCTTTGGCGCAACCGGTAATCTTTCGCGTCTGAAACTGATGCCCGCCCTGTATCACCTGGATGCGGAAGATCGTTTACCCGCCGGCAGTAAGATCATCGCCATCGGCCGACGTTCCATGAGCCAGGAGGAATGGCGGAGCGAATTGCACGATATGATTTCTGCCAAGGCCCGCGGCGGTCTGGATGAGGCTCTGTTCAAGCGTTTCTGTGACCGTATGCGTTATTTTGAAGGCGATCTCAACCAGGATGACATTTACGAGCAGATTCGCAGCGCCGTGGATGAAAATGACAATTATCCCAGCAATGCTGCGTTTTACATGGCCTTGCAGCCCGCCCAGTTCGGCACCGTCATCGAAAAGCTCGCCGGTTGTAATGTCTTCGAAGAAACTCACGGCTGGCGCCGCATTATCATCGAAAAGCCCTTTGGCTACGACCAGGAAAGCGCACAGATGCTGGAGACGCGCATCCATAAATTCATGCGCGAGGATCAGGTCTATCGTATCGATCATTACCTCGGCAAGGGCACAGTACAGAACATTCTGGTGTTTCGCTTCGCCAATGTGATGATGGAGCCGCTATGGAACCGCAATTACATCGACCATGTGCAAATCACCCACTCCGAGACCCTGGGCGTCGCTGGCCGTGGTGGCTATTACGACAGTTCCGGCGCACTGCGTGACATGATCCAAAGCCACCTGATGCAGCTGCTGACCCTGGTCGCCATGGAGCCCCCAGCGGCCATGGATGCGGAATCCCTGCGCGACGAAAAGGTCAAGGTGCTCAAGTCCATCCGCCCGATCCCGCAGAGCGCCGTGCATGCCCACGCGTTTCGCGCCCAATACAGCGCTGGCATGATCGACGGCAAGCAGGTGCCAGGCTATCTTGAAGAAGAAGGCATCCCAGCCAACAGCAGCACCGAAACCTACGCCGCACTCAAGCTCTACATCGACAACTGGCGCTGGCGCGGTGTGCCGTTTTTCCTGCGCACCGGCAAGCGGATGGCCGAGGGCCGATCCGCCATCTCCATCCGCCTCAAGCAGCCACCACAACACCTGTTCCGCGACACGCCGATCGAGAAGATGAAACCGGACTGGGTGCTGCTCGGCATTCAGCCCTCCGAGTGCCTGCGCATCGAAATGCAGGTCAAGGAGCCGGGGCCGACCATGCACACCCGCACCATCAGCCTTGATGCCAGTCTGCGCGGCGAGGAAGAAAGCAACTACGATGCCTATGAGGATCTGCTGATGGACGTGATTCGCGGTGACCAGAGCCAGTTCCTGCGTTTCGATGAGGTCAACGGTGCCTGGCAGGTGGTTGACCCCATCCTGCGCGTCTGGTCCATGGAACGGGATTACATTCACACCTACCCTGCCGGCACCTGGGGTCCCCAGGCAACGCGGCGCCTGTTCGAGAAGGAAGACCAGTTCTGGCGACATTCGCTGCTGCCGAACGACGAAGATGAATAATGCCTGAATCCGGGGATGCATGGCGGACGCATAGCACAAGCGATTGATTTTGCTGTAGAACCAACCTTTTACACTCAACATCCGCCATGCATCCCCGGATTCAGGAATACACCCGGCAGCCTGCTGGCTATTGCCTACAACCCTGCGCAAGCGCTAAGCTTACGGAAGAGAGAGAGAGGTATACCTCTTCCAGGAGTAAACCGTGAACGCACAGGCCATACAGGATCACCCCTTCGAACCCACTGTCTTCATCGTCGATGACGATGACGGTGTACGTGACGCCCTGCAGATTCTACTCGAATCCATGGGCATTCAAGTCGCCACCTTTGAGAGCGTGCAGACCTTTCTGGACGCCTATGACCCCATCAGACCCGGCTGTCTGGTGCTGGATGTGCGTCTGCCGCGCTTCAGCGGTCTGGAGCTGCAGGAGCACCTCAGTCGCCAGGATGTCAACATTCCCATCATCTTTATCTCCGGCCACGGCAACGTCTCCATGGCAGTGCGCACCATGAAGGCCGGGGCGGTGGACTTTCTGGAAAAACCCTTCGATGACCAGATGCTGCTGGACAGCATCCAGCGTGCCATTGAGCTGGATCGCCGGGCACGGGAAGACGGTGAATGGCGGGCACAGATCAGCGGGCGGCTGGACAGCCTCTCACGGCGTGAGCAAGAGGTGCTTCACCTGCTGATCCGCGGCAACCCCAACAAGGTTATCGCCCACGAAATGAACCTCAGCACCAAGACCGTGGAAACCCACCGTGCCCACATCATGCGCAAGCTGGGGGTGAACTCCATGGCCGGGCTGGTGTGGATTGCATTGGCCTCGGGCGACTACCAGGACGTGCCGGATCAACTGCCCTTCACGGTACCGCCCTCGGGATTGCAGCCGCTGGCCCTGCGTTAAACTGAATTACTTCCTGAATCCGAGGGTTCAGGTTACTTCTTTTTGCCGCCCGCGTAGTCCTGGCGATATTTTTCCGCCAGGCTACGGGCGGTTTCGTATTCGACCTGTGTCAGCTGCGCGGCAATCCGGTCGCGTTCCTCCGCGGCGCTGCGCAGACCTTGCGCAACCGCTGCATCCAGCCATGCGTAGGCCACCATCAGGTTCTTCCCCACCCCCTGCCCACGCATATACAGCCAGCCCAGGTTGTTCTGTGCCTGCTGGTTGCCGTGCTCGGCTGCCAGCCGATACCAATGGGCCGCCTGCTTGAAATCCTGCGCCACACCATTGCCTTCCTCGTACATGGTCGCCAGGCTGTACTGGGCAAAATCAGCCCCCTGATCGGCAGCACGGCGATACCACTTCACCGCCTCTCGGAAATTCATCGGGATGCCAAAACCGGTGTCGTAGGAGACGGCCAGATTAAACTGGGCGTAGATATCGCCCTTTTCCGCCGCCTTGCGGTAGAAAACCACGGAGCGAGCGGGATCCTGCGGCACACCCTGGCCAAGTTCATACATCCTGCCCAGCAGGTTGAGCGCGGCGGGGTTGCCCCGCTCGGCCAGCGGCACGGTGAAATTGTAGGCTGCCTTGTAGTTGCCGGCGTAATAGGCGTTCAGGCTACGTTCGAGCGGGTCTTTCTCAGCTTGCGCAGAGGCCACAGACAGGATACCGCTAATGACAATCAGGGCCGTGAGAATATGATGTTTCATGCTCCCTCCCTGGAAACCCCTACCCTAACAAAACAGCAGGCGGCTATTCCCAATATTTTACGTTCACATTTGTGATGAGATGTTAGCCCCAATCACCACCTTTGTCCCCACCCTTTTGCTCAGGATAGTGCCTGCCCCGTTCGGCGGCCAAAAGCATAGTGAGTGATAGCGAACAGGGCTTTTGGCCGTCCGAGTTGACGCGATTGTTCGGCATGACTACACTTCGTAATAACATTTGTTATAACGACGTCGAGTGTACCGCCATGCTTAAAGTTAAAATTACCTCTATTGGCAATTCTATGGGAATAGTTCTTCCAAAAGAAGCGCTTACGAAACTTAAGGCTGGAAAGGGAGATGTTTTGTATTTGGTTGATGGGCCTGAAGGCTTGATACTTACCCCTTACCAACAGGACTTTGAAAACCAGTTGAAAGCAGCTGAAAAGGTAATGAAAAAATACCGTAACGCTCTTCATGAGTTGGCGAAATGAAAGAGCCCGCATGGGTTTTGCCAGAAGTTGTAATGGCTGTTCACCAAATGCTCTTGGCAGAACATGGTGGAGCCACTGGTGTACGAGATAGAGCCTTGCTCGATTCTGCTTTATCTCGACCTCAACAGCGGTTTGCATACGCCAACGAAATCTCAATTTTTGACCTTGCTGCTTCATATTGCTATGGGCTTGTTAAAAACCACCCCTTTGTAGATGGTAACAAGCGTATTGCCTTAACTATTTCGGCAATGTTTTTGGAAATTAACGGCTATTCACTCAATACGCCTGAAGCCGATGCTGTGGTAAGTATTGAAAGCGTAGCGGCTGGAGAGCTAACAGAAGCCGAACTTGCTGTCTGGTTTAAGGGTTGCTCAAGTCCATATGCCTAACGTCCTACTTGGCTAGAGAATTTTTTTATTTCCCCGCCTTACCTTGAACAAACCAAATAATCATCAGTATGAGATGATAGCCTAAACCCACAAGGCCAATAATAATGCCAAAGACGACTATGATTTTTCCTACACCTTCCGCCCCAGATGCCACTATCGCTGCCCCAAAAAAAGCGGACAAACCACCGACAGTAGCTACTCGCAAACCATTCCAGTACCGTGTCTTTATCTTACCCAAAGCACCACTTTCAGGACCAAACAAAAATCTAGAAATTTTCCTCCATAAAAAAGACATATTTCGATTTAGTTAAGACAAACCTGAATCCGAGCTTTAAATTTCGCTAAAAAGCCTTAATACACTATAAATAAAGTCTTTTAATGATGAAATAGCGTTCACAGTAAAGTCACCCATAGAGTGAGTCATGAGACGCTTCATTATCGAACAGTTCGATACCAATATTACTTCCCATTCTGGCTTGGCGCTAGTCGGCGCCGCGATCAATCAACAGACTCAACTTGTACAGCAACTTGATGGCGCCATTCCCCTGCGTCACGGAATACCTCATTCGGATCTGATAAAAAGTTACCTCGGCTTACTCAGCATTGGTAAAAATGACTTTGAAGCGATCCAGGCGATGGTTGATGACGATTTTTTCAAGAGCGCACTGGATATTGGACGGGTCCCTTGCGCTGATCGTTTGAGACAACGAATGGATGAGAGAGCCAAATCCTACCTCCCGGCGATAGTACAAGCATCCATTGATTTTCTGATGTCCACGCAAGCTGCCATTACACCCTTAACCATGGGGCATGTGCCGCTCGATGCAGACGTGACGCCTTTTGATAATTCCGGCAGTCAGAAGGAAGGTGTTTCCTTTACCTATAAGAAGCACGATGGGTTTGCCCCTATGGCGGTTTACCTTGGGCAAGAAGGTTACTGCATCGAGTTTGAATTTCGTGAAGGGAAACAACATTGCCAAAAAGGTACACCCGCGTTATTGAAGCGCTCTCTGGAGCGGGCATCCGAGCTGACGAACCTGCCCATCTTGCTTCGATTGGATGGCGGGAATGATGCCATCGCCAACGTTGAAGTGGTGCTGGATCATAATGAAAAACATGCGCAGGTCGACGTTGACTTTATCATCAAATGGAACCCACGAAAAAAGGATCCTGAATATTGGCTGGATCTAGCGGAAAAACAGGCGAAATGGGACGAACCCAGGCCTGGAAAGCGTGTGGGTCTGTTTGATGTAACGGTAAAGCGAAACTGGAGCGGTAACGAATACACCCTACGCCGGGTCATGCGAGTGGTTGAGCGAACGATAGATAAACATGGACAGCACCTGGCTATTGCCGATATTGAAGTCGAGGGCTGGTGGACAAGCCTATGGAATGGAAATCAAGAAATTATTGATCTTTATGCCGATCATGGTACGTCGGAGCAGTTTCACAGTGAATTTAAAACAGATATGGATATCGAGCGTTTGCCTTCCGGAAAGTTTGCGACGAATGCGCTTGTGCTGGCATGTTCCGTGCTTGTCTACAATATATTGCGCTGGATTGGGCAGAATGGATTGCTTGGTACGGACACGCCATTACGGCATAAAGCGAAACGTCGTCGCATCAAAACAGTGATGTAGGAGCTGATCTACTTAGCCTCGAAATTCACAGAAACAGGGCGGCGAAGCAGTGGACTTGAGTAACCTGAATTCCTGTAGAGCAAGGCTTGTCTACAGGCCATGAATTCAATTCTGACAACACTCATAAATCGATGGCTTTGATCATTCAATCGGCAGGCACTGCTGGTCTGACAGAGGAGAAAAAATCTTGATTTCATTAGCCGATGAAGAGCGCATGGTCGCTCAAACAGGAGGCATGAATCGCAAGC
>CAJVYS010000048.1 GCA_913009875.1 uncultured Gammaproteobacteria bacterium
GACTTCTTCGAAAAAAGGGCATTACCGTCAGAAAAACAGTAGATGTAATTATTGCAACTTTTTGTATTGAGAATGATCTTCCCTTACTCTCTCTTGATAAAGACTTTCAACCTTTTCATGATCATTTGGGCCTTAAAAGGGCTCTGACCCCTTAATCGCTTAAATCGAAATCACTTAAATCATTTATAATCGTCTGCGGGGGGTTACAGCATTCGAACAGAGATAGGAGCGGCGCCAGTGGAGATCAGTCGTGCGGTTATAGAAGGCGCAGACAACGCTCTTTAATGAAGCGAAAATTGGGAAGAAACAAAGCGATTACATATCAGGCCAGGTAGCGCATTCTTGCTGCTATTCCCATCGACCATTCATTACAAAGGCTGGAAAAATAATGAAGACATATCACGGCAGCTGCCATTGTGGACGCGTAAAATTTACTGTGAACACAAGCATCAAGAAGGTGGTTTCCTGCAATTGCTCTATCTGTTCAAAAAAGGGCGTTCTGCACCATCGAGTGGAACCAGAGCAATTTGCCCTTATTGAAGGGGAGGAAAACTTGACGCTATATCAGTTCGATACAAAAGAAGCGAAGCACTATTTTTGCAACGTATGCGGCATTCATCCATTCAGCCGTCCTCGTGCAGCACCCAACATGTACAGCATCAATGTCAGGTGTCTGGATGATTTTGATTTGGAAACGGAGTCGTATGAAGTAATTAAATTTGACGGGCGCAACTGGGAAGAGGCGGTAGCAAAGCTGAATGAACAATTGAGTTCAAACAGTCAGTAGCCCGGATGAAACGTAGTGGAATCCGGGATGGGGCGGATGATATCTCCCGGATTCCACTACGTTTCATCCGGGCTACAAGCTACCTCTCAGCGTGACCTCAAAAAATCCGGCTGTCCCGGTGACCTTCCTCGGCTGGCTCCTCATCCTTCCCCTTCAGTGCATCGATGGCATCATCTGTGCCTTCACGGGCCGCATCCCAGGCCTTGCCGGCCTTTTCCCTGGTCCATTCGCTAACGTCGGCTGCGCCTTGCTTGGTGGCGTCCCAGGCGTCGACGGATTTTTCCCTGCCCCATTCGACGGCCTCTTCGGCACCTTTTTGGGTGGCCTCCCAACCTTTGCTGGTTGTCTCTTCGGCCTTGTCCCAGAGACTCTCTTCGGCCAGAGTAAGGCCGGGGAAAATGAGTAGTGCGCTGAGCATCAGGGTCGGAAGTATGTGTCGGGTGAGTTTCATTTCATCCTCTGCGTTGTTGTCTTGGCTGTTTGTGGTGAAACTGATTATTATTGTCTTCGCGGCCTGAGAGGCCGCTCCTACTTGGACACACAAATGCGGATTAATTCCTTTTCAGGGTGGCCAGACCAGCTGCCAGATCCGGGTAGTGCAATTTTACACCCAGTTCTTTCAGCATCTTTCGATTATCCAGCCTGCGGGACTCCTGCAGATAGGACAGCATGCCGGCGCTCATGACCTTTTCCGCCTCGGCGCGCGATACGACGGGCGGTGGCGGCAGGCCCAGGGCCTTGGCGACGTCGATAAAGTATTGCGACATGGTCCCAGGGTGGCCGTCAGCGATATTGTAGACTTCACCCGGGACACCCCTTTCCATCGCCGCGACACACACTCGGGCGAGATCATCCTGGTGGATGCGGTTGGTGTAGGCGACTCGGCCGGGTCTATAATGGGCAGACCCTTTTCCAGCCGCGCCACGGGCAGGCGACCGGGGCCGTAGATGCCACCGACGCGCAGGACAACAAAGGGCACGCCCGTTTTTTTGCCCCAGCGGCGCAGGCTATTTTCGGCATCCAGCCGCCGCCGGCCCCGGGCGGTTTGCGGCTCTGCCACCTGAGCCTCGGTGATCCAGGCGCCCCGGCAGTCGCCGTACATGGCGGTGGTGCTGATGAGCACCAGCTTCGCCGGCAGTCGTGCGGCGTCGATGGCGGCAAGAAAATTCTGCAGCAGGGGGTCACGCTCTCCTTGCGAAGGTGGCGGCGCAAAGTAGAAAAGCACGGCCTCCGCCGTTGGCAGATCCTTCAGTGTCGTGCCATCCGCCAGATCACCGGACACGGGCTCGATGCCCCCGGCATGCAGTCGTGCCGCGCTGGTTTCACTGCGCGCCAGCCCCCGCACATTGAGGCCCTGCGCTCGGTACTGACGCGCCACACGCTGGCCGATGTCGCCACAGCCGACGATCAATAAGGGATTCACCGGTGGTTCTCGTTGTTGGCTTCACGCATAATCACATCTCTGTCCCACTCTGGTCGCCCATCAAAATGTCTTTTACCGTATATCTCGAGCCCAGTGGGCATCATTTTGACATCGAGCCCGATGAGACGATTCTCGATGCCGCCCTGCGTCATGGCCACGCCTTTCCCTATGGCTGCCGAAGCGGCGGCTGCGGCGCCTGTCTGGGACAGTTGCTTGAGGGTGAGTTGGATTATGACACGGATCGCCCGGTGCCTCCGGCTGCCAAGGGCATGCCACACGGCACGATGTTCTTCTGCCAGGCACGCGCCGCCTCTGACCTGATCATCGAGGTCAAGGAGATTGCCGCAGTGGAATGCCTGACGGTGAAAACCCTGCCGGTGCTGGTGCAGACGAAAGAACAGCTGGCCGACGATGTGATGCGGCTCTATCTCAAGCTGCCCCAGGACGAACACCTGCGATTCCTCGCCGGGCAGTACATCGATATCTTGATGAAGGACGGCCGCCGGCGCAGTTTTTCCATTGCCAACATGCCGCTCAACGACCATTTGCTGGAGCTGCACATCCGCCACGTCGAGGGCGGGGATTTCACCGGCTACATCTTCGACCAGCTGCGGGAAAAAGACGTGCTGCGCATCGAGGGGCCGCACGGTAATTTCTTTCTGCGCGAGAATTCCACACGGCCGCTGCTGTTCGTTGCCGGCGGCACCGGCTTTGCGCCCGTGAAATCCATTCTCGAACATGCCTTTGCCGAGGGGATGTCACAACCCATGCAGCTGTACTGGGGCGTACGCGGCGAGGGAGATCTGTATCTGGATGCGCTGCCACAAAAATGGGCGCGGGAACACCCCGACTTCCGCTATGTGCCCGTGCTTTCCAAGGCATCAAGGCAGTGGCAGGGATCGCAGGGTTATGTGCACGAAGCGGTGATTACAGATCTGGCGGCAAGGGGCGAGGATCTCTCGGCCTTCGATGTCTACGTCTGCGGCCCGCCGGTCATGGTCAAGGCCGCCTTCGCGGCCTTCCGTGAGCGGGGCCTCGATGAAGCGCATTTCTATTCTGATGCGTTTGAATTTCAGGCGCCGAAGGCCGGCGGCTGAACGGTCAAGTACAGAGCAGGTAGAATTACGCCCTGACGGCATCCAGCGGCTTGACGACTTCCGGCGCTTCAATGGCCGGCGGAACATGCTCCACCACATCGGCTTCGGCGGCCACCGGCGGTTCACAGCAGGGTGCCAGACGCAGCGCCTCCCGGTAACAAGACAAGGCGGTCTCCCGATCGCCCATCTTGTCCAGCAGGGTTCCCAACTCGATCAAGGCCTCGACATTCGGCTGCGCATTGATGCTGGCCTCAAGATAGCTGCGTGCCTTACCCCACAGGCCGTTGCGCAGACACAATCGTCCCGCCGTCAGCAGTGCCGTCGCATCCTGTCCATGTCCCACCAGGAATGACTCGGCCTGGATCAGCTGACGTGCCAAATCCGGCCCCTTGATGAGGCCGTACATCCGCAGCAGGTCATCACTACGATGGCGTTTGAGGGCGCCGCGCAGCAGGGGTTCGCCCTCAGCATCCCTGCCAAAATCCCGCAGCCTCTGCAGATAGGTCAGCAGCAGGGTCTCATCTTCGTGCAGCGCTTTCGGCACCATGGACCAGGTTTGTATCAACCCACTCACCTCGGCACTGTCCCTCAGCAAGGCGGTATAGGCCTCTCGCGCCATGGCATCGAGGGTCTGTTTGTCGAATATCTTGCGCTTGCGCAATCTGGGCAGCAGCTCGATGAGATTCTTCCATTCACCCAGCTCCCGGTACAACTTGCCCAGGGGCTTGAGCACCTGTGGATGCGTCGGCTCCAGCTGGTACAGGCGGTGCAATGAGGCCAGTGCCTGTTCTTTCTGGTTCTGACTCAGCAGCAGTTCCACCTGGGTCAGGCCCACGGCGATATCGGCCTGAACCGGGTTCTGGTGCGCCAGTTTCAGATAACGGTCTCGCCGGTCCTCCGCGCCCTGCTCCTGTGCAGCACGTGCGGCGACCAGATAATTGAGTATTGGTGCTTCGCTCTGCCCGGCATACTTCAGCACCTGCCGTTCGGCCTGCCGCCACTGCCCCTCGGCCAGCTCGATGAGCCCGTAGGTCAGCGCCTTCTGCGCCTTTTGTTCCCTGCGGTGCTTACGCCAGCCTCCCACGCTGCGCGGCACGGCCAGCAGCCGCACGATAAAGCGAATCGTGAAATAGAGGGCCGCAAAGACCAGCAACAGGGCGAACACCAGCAAGGCCAGGGTGGTCTCCACGCTCCAGGGGCCGACGCCAATCAGCACATAGCCGGGGTTGTCCTTGATCAGCAGGGACAGCACCACGGCGCTGATAAGCGCCAGTATACAAATCAGCAGCAGTTTGATCATTGTTCACCGCCCTCACGCTGTGCAGCCTCGACCTCTACGCCCAGGCTCTGCATGTGTTTGCGCAGTACGCGCAGGGAATCGCTGATATCCGGCAGGCTGGGTTGCAGGTCTGCCTGTTTCAGATCCTGTAAGGATTCCAGCATCCCCTTCACCGCGGCGGACTCCTCATCAAAATTGGCTCTGAGCCAGTGAGCGGCTTCGTCCAGCAACTGGTGGAACAGGGCCGTTTCATGGCGCAGCAGGCTGAGTCGCGCCTGTTCCAGTTTCAGCTGCAAATTCTGTCGCAGATACCACGCTTCCGACGGTGGCTGCAGGGGTTCGATAGGCTTGTCCGCCCGGCGCACGACCACCAACCCACGGATATCTTTCCAAATTGCACTGGGAATATCGGCCCAATCCAGTGACTGAGAGCTTTCCTCACCACCGCTGGCCGCCGCCCCGACGGCGCGAACGGGCGGGGCATCTCGCAACGGCAGACTCTCCACCCTCTCGATCAGACTGGCCAGGGTCAGGGCCAGACCCGTAATGTCAGGCTCCACCACCGCTTCCAACGCCGTGATCTCGTTGGCTATGGATTGCCGCACCGGCACAAAGGCAGGATCACCAATGGCACGCAATTTCTGATCCGCGGTCTGCAATGCCGCCAGCGCAGTACGACGATCGTGTTCCAGGGTGAGGCGGGTATTGGCGACAATCAGCAGATACTCGATCTCCGCCAGACGCCAGGCCAGGGTGGTGCGTCCCAGTGTCGTCGACATCTCCGCCAGTGCCGTATTCAGCGCCTGCTGTTCAGCCTCGATGCGCTGCCGCACACTGGCGGCACTATCCACCTCACTGCGAATCGTGCTGATTTCCTGTTTCAGCGTTTCCAGCTGACTCAACTGTGTCAGTTGCTGCCGATTGGCATCAATACTCGACTGCAACTCGCCAAGGCGCTCCGCCAAGGCGGCACTCTGTTGATTCTGCTGCTGCCCCTGCAGATAAAGGTAGTACACGCCAAGCGCCGTGAGAACGGCCAGCAGCAGGGCGAGAATGGCGACAAACAAACCGGCTGAGCCCTTTTTTTCTTCCGTTTCTTCCATCCCGACGGCATCGGCCGTTTTCGCCGTGACGTTGGGAGGTTTTTTTTCTTCTTTCCCGGCGGCGGTGGTCGTCTTTTCCGGGCTATTGGGAGGCTTTTTTTCCATGCTGTTTTCAGACTTTTTCTGTACGGCCTTTTTTTTCTGCACGGCCCTCCCAGTCACTTTCGGGATATCCTTGTCTGTCGCCGTGGCTGCCTTTGTCTGTTCAGGCTTGTCACTGGCGGAATGGCCTTCGGCTTTGGCGTCTTGCGTCGCCCTACCGACTACATCCCTGTGGTCCTCCGTGGCCTTGCCCTTTACCGGCTTGGCTGACGGGCTCTTTTCATTGTTCTGATCATTGTTCTGATTGCTTTGATTTTTCATCTCGATTCCTGCGCGTAGCACTTTGCGGCCTCAAGCAGCGCGGCGTCACTGGCCGCTCTGGCGACAATCGCCGGACGAATGAAGCCCAGTTCCTGTGCCAACATGGCGCTGCGATCACTAATCACGACCAGCGTCGTCCCCAACAGACGCTCCCGATAACCGGCATCCACTCTCGTAAAGAGATTCCGCAGGCCTTCATTGCTGGTGATGATAATCATATCGAGCTTGCCCTTATCCCACGCCCGATACAACCGTTCTGGGTCAAGAGAACTCGCTATTCGACGGTACACCTCGGCATAGTCCACCTGTGCACCACGTTCATTGAGCGTATCGGCCAGCAAGGCCCGGCCATTGCCGCCACGAAAAATGATGACCCGCTTTCCCTGCAGCGACTGTAGTTCAGGCAGAGCCAACAGGGCCTCGGAGTTATAGGGCGCCGGGGGCAGGATATGGGCCGGCTGGCCGTGCGCCGCCAGTGCCCGGACCGTGGCCTGGCCGACGGCGGCACGCTGCAGGTTTTCGGGCAACGGCTGGCCGCCAAGGGCTTGATAGGCATAGTGCACAGCATTGGCGCTGATGAAAATGGCCAGCTGGTCGTCGTGGAGATCTTGCAGGCGGGCCTGCAGCGGCGCGATATCGGTCGGAGGAAGGATGTCGATAACGGGAAAGCGGAGGGCATGCCCGCCCTCTGCTTCAATCAATCGGCACAGATTGTCTGCCTGATGGGCCGGACGGGTCACGACAATGGTATAACCATCGAGAGTACCGTGCCGGGTGTCCGCTAGCATCTGAAGTTAGCGCTTACTTCGCTTGAAAGCAGCGCTGTGTAGATTTTTGGCGGCCATCAGGCATCGGCATAGACCGCCTTGAGAATCGCTCCGGCACCGCGCGACAGCAGGTCATCGGCGAGTGCCGTACCGAGTTTTTCGGCCTCTGACGCCGGGCCCTCGATCTCGCCACGAATCACTTCCCCGCCGTCGGGGCGGCCTACCAGTCCGCGCATGCGCAGGCGGGCTCCATCCAGTTCGGCGAAACCGGCGATGGGTACCTGACAGCCGCCTTCGAGACGGTGGTTCATGGCGCGTTCGGCCAGCACGCAGGTCTGGGTGTGGGTGTCGTTGAGGTGGGCGATGAGTTCGTGGATGCGTGCATCACCGCTGCGCGTCTCAATGCCCACGGCGCCCTGGCCGATGGCCGGCAAACTCTGTTCGGTGCTCAGACAGCTGCGGATGCGGTCTTCAAAACCTAGCCGCTTGAGACCGGCACTGGCAAGAATGATGGCGTCATAGTTGCCTTCGTCGAGCTTGCGCAGACGGGTGTTGACGTTGCCACGCAGGTCGAGGATGTCGAGATCGGGACGATTGGCGCGCAACTGGCACTGACGGCGCAGGCTGGAGGTACCGACCCTGGCGCCCTGCGGCAGCTCGTCGACACTGGCATAGCTGTTGGAAACAAAGGCATCGCGCGGATCCTCACGTTCGCAGATCACCGCCAGATGCAGGCCCTCGGGGAATTCCACCGGTACGTCCTTCATCGAATGCACGGCGATGTCGGCGTCGCCACGCAGCATGCCCTGCTCCAGCTCCTTGACGAACAGGCCCTTACCGCCCACCTTGGCCAATGGGGTGTCGAGGATCTTGTCGCCCTGGGTGACCATCTTCACCAACTCTATCTGCAAATCCGGGTATTTGGCCAGCAGGTGGTCGCGAACGTATTCGGCCTGCCACAGGGCCAGTGGGCTCTTGCGGGTGGCGATGCGAACGATTTCGGTCATCTCATTCAACTCTTTATTCAATTCTTGTGAAAATCTGCACATCATATCTGTGCAGGGCAAAAAATGGCCACCATGCTAAGGGCTATCCAGGATGCTGGCAACCGGCCGGTCCGCGCAAGGCCGTCCATCCATTTAGAAATAGATGCGAATCTGCTAGAATACGCGGCTTTGCAGCCCCCTGAGACTAGGAAACTATTATGCACACTGGTGAAACCTTTACCCAATTCATCATCGAAGAACAGCGCGGCACCAAGAATGCGTCCGGCGATTTTACGGCTCTGCTGAACGACGTTGTCACCGCCTGCAAGGCGATTTCCAGCTGCGTGAACCAGGGCGCTCTGGTTGGTGTGCTGGGTTCCGCCGGTAGTGAAAATATTCAGGGTGAGACCCAGAAGAAGCTCGATATCCTCTCCAATGATATCTTCCTCAAGGCCAATCAGTGGGGCGGCCACCTGGGCGCCATGGCCTCCGAAGAAATGGATGATATCTACCCGATTCCGCCGGAATACCCCAGGGGCAAGTACCTGCTGACCTTTGATCCGCTGGACGGGTCGAGCAACATCGACGTCAACCTGTCCGTGGGCAGCATCTTCTCCATCCTGCGCTGCCCAGAGGGCGTCGAGAACCCCACCGCGGAAGACTTCCTGCAACCCGGCACCGAGCAGGTCTGCGGCGGCTTTACCCTCTACGGCCCATCCACCATGCTGGTGTTGACCACCGGCAACGGCGTCAACGGCTTCACCCTGGATCACAATGTCGGCGAGTTCATCCTCACCCATCCCGGCATGACCATCACCGAAGATACTGCCGAGTTCGCCATCAACATGTCCAACCAGCGTCACTGGGAAGCCCCCATGCAGCGTTACATCGACGAGTGCCTGGCCGGCACCACCGGTCCCCGCGACAAGGATTTCAACATGCGCTGGGTGGCCTCCATGGTCGCCGAGGTCTACCGCATCCTCACCCGCGGCGGCATCTTCATGTATCCCAAGGATACCCGCGATCCCAGCAAGCCCGGCAAGCTGCGCCTGATGTACGAGGCCAATCCCATGGGCTTCATCGTCGAGCAGGCGGGCGGCATTTGCTCCACGGGCCGTGAGCGCATCATGGAAATCCAGCCCACCGGCCTGCATCAGCGCGTGCCGGTGATCCTGGGCTCCAAGAATGAAGTCGAGCGCGTCATCCGCTACCACCAGGAAGGCTGAGCAAGACACCAGACCTGAAAAAGGGCGGCTACCTTCGCGGGTAGCCGCCCTTTTATTTTCCATCAAAAGATTAAAACCACCGGCCTTAGCCGGTCAGCTTTCAGCGATGTGTTTTTTAGCAAGCTGAGCGTTGATACGGAACGAGGTTATCAGCAAAAAGTTTCAGTCGTCTCTGTAGGATGCTTGTTGTATTTATACAAGGATCCATTACCGGTAAGCACTTAAAATGATAGTGAGCACTCACTATTGGCTTCGAGGTTTTAACAAAGAGGGCACGAAAAACCATTAGACCCGTTTACCCGTGTTTGTATAAACTTTATTGCCACGCCGTGGACCGACAGCCAGGATAAGTACCTCGACACGATCCCCGTTTACCTTGTAAATAATCCGATAAGACCCACTGCGTATACGGCGACAGCCTGCGAGATTACCCCTCAATCGCTTACCTGATTGGTCAGGGGAACCGTTTACAAGCCGATCCTCGATGACCTTCAGGATGCGGCGGGCTTCCGGTCTGCCAATACTATCTAAATCATCCTGTACTTCCGGATGGTAGATGACATCCCATACCATCCGGGTTAGTCCTCATCTTCATCCGAGTAACGAGCAGCCATATCAGCGTGGCTGATCGCTTTGCCAGCATCAATGCCAGCCAGACGTTCAACGGCGATGACCTGTAAACGTAAATCCTCCAGCTCATTTTGCATGGCTTCAAAGGTATCAACCGGCAGCACTACAGCAGAAGGATTGTTGTTCTTCATGACAACAAATCGATCCTGCTTTCCACTGGTCAGTGCATCGAACGCTTTCTTCGCTGTACGGATAAAGTCGGTGATTGATATTGATTGATCTCTTCTTTCAAGCAAAGCCGCCATGACGACAAACTCCTGGAATGCTGGCCTTCAATAGCTGAAGTATACAATTGTTCGCTTATTTTACAAGAAATTATATGATTATTATCCGTCACACATCCAGATTGGCGACCTGCAGGGCATTGCTCTCGATAAATTCACGACGGGGCTCTACCTGGTCACCCATCAGGGTGGTAAACACCTCATCGGCTGCTACCGCGTCTTCGATCCGTACCTGCAACAAACGCCGCACTTCGGGATCCAGCGTGGTCTCCCAAAGCTGCTCGGGATTCATCTCCCCCAGGCCCTTGTAACGCTGGATGTGCTGCCCACGACGCGCCTCGGCCATCAACCAGTCCAGCGCCTCTTTGAAGCTGCTCACAGGGGCCCTGCGCTCGCCTCGCTGCACATAGGCGCCCTCGCCCAGCAGGTCTCGCAGCTGCTCGCCCAGCGCGACCATACTGGCGTATTCTGCAGAACTGAAAAACTCGCTGGTGAGCACACGCTCGTTACCCACGTTGTGACTGATCGCATTGACCCGTGCCAGCCAGACAGCGCCGTGCTCGGCATCGTCTTCCAACGAGATATCGTAACGAATCTCGCTGAGGTCAACGGCGTTCAGGCGCTCTTCCAGCGCCTTGAACCAGACCTCGGCCTTTGCCCTGTCCTGCAATGCCGCCGGATCGATGGCGGGCAGGTAGACCAGCTGCTCCAAGAGCGCGGGATGATAGCGCCGCGACAGTCTTTCTACCGTCGACATGACTGTAAGATATTGTTTAGAAAGGGTTTCTAGCGTAACACCGGTGATCGCCGGAGCACCTTCCGCCACATACAGGCCGGCATTTTCAAGCGCTGTTTGTAACAGATAATCATTCAGCTCGGCATCGTCTTTAACATAGCGCTCTTGCTTGCCCTTTTTCACCTTGTACAGCGGTGGCTGGGCAATATAGATATGACCGCGCTCGATAAGCTCCGCCATCTGCCGATAGAAAAAGGTCAACAGCAGGGTGCGGATGTGCGAGCCATCCACATCGGCATCGGTCATGATGATGATGCGGTGATAACGCAGCTTGTCCGGATTGAACTCGTCCCGGCCGATGCCGCAACCGAGGGCGGTGATCAGGGTACCCACTTCCGCCGATGACAGCATCTTGTCGAAGCGCGCCTTTTCCACATTCAAAATCTTGCCCTTCAGCGGCAAAATGGCCTGACTCTTGCGATCCCTGCCCTGCTTGGCGGAACCGCCGGCGGAGTCGCCCTCGACGAGAAACAATTCAGACTTGGCGGGATCCTTTTCCTGGCAATCCGCCAGTTTTCCGGGCAATCCGGCAATATCCAGCGCACCCTTGCGGCGCGTCATTTCCCTTGCCTTGCGGGCCGCTTCACGGGCGCGTGCCGCATCAACAATCTTGGCCACAATGGCCTTGGCCTCGGTCGGGTTTTCCAACAGGAATTCATTGCACTTCTCAGACATGGCCGACTCGACAATACCCTTTATCTCCGAAGACACCAGCTTCTCCTTGGTCTGAGAGGAAAACTTGGGATCCGGCACCTTCACAGACAGTACGGCGGTCAACCCCTCGCGGGCATCGTCACCCGAGGGCTGAACCTTGGCCTTTTTCGCCACGCCTTGCGCTTCGATGTATTGATTTAGAGTGCGTGTCAATGCGCTGCGAAAACCCGCCAGATGGGTGCCGCCATCACGCTGGGGAATATTATTGGTAAAACAGAAGATGTTTTCCTGGTACGAGTCATTCCATTGCATGGCAACTTCGACCATCACATCGTCTTTTTGGACCACAAAAGAAAAGACCTCGGGGTGCAGCGGTGTCTTGTTGCGATTGAGATGTTCGACAAAGGCGGCAATACCCCCTTCGTATTCGAAAACATCCTGTTTTTCAGTGCGCTCATCGCTAAGCACGATGCGTACACCCGAATTGAGAAATGATAACTCTCGCAGGCGTTTGGCCAGGATATCGTAATGAAATTCCGTATTGGTAAAGATCACCCTGCTGGGGAGAAAACGGATCTCTGTGCCAGTCCGTTTGGTCTCGCCAACGACTTTCAGTGACTCAACTGGATCACCATTATGGTATTCCTGATAGTGCGCCTTGCCTTCGCGCCAAATGGTCAGCTTCAGCCACTCAGACAGTGCATTGACCACCGATACGCCGACGCCATGCAAACCACCCGAGATCTTATAGGAATTATCATCAAACTTACCGCCGGCATGCAACACCGTCATGATGACTTCTGCGGCGGAACGACCCTCTTCCTCGTGGATATCAACCGGAATACCCCGCCCGTTATCGATAACACTAATAGATCCGTCGGCATGAATAGTGACACTGGTTTCCGTGCAATGCCCTGCCAGCGCCTCATCGATGGCATTGTCCACCGCCTCAAAAACCATGTGGTGCAGTCCCGTCCCGTCATCGGTATCACCGATGTACATTCCGGGACGCTTGCGCACCGCATCCAGCCCCTTGAGAACCTTGATTTTCGTGGAATCATAATTACTGTCGTCTGACATCACACACTCCGCGCAGATTGCGCCCGTTATCGATCACTAAGGTATTGCACCTAGGGTGCATTATATCACCTGTTCAATATTGCCGTGTTCCACGTGGAACACGGCATGCGGTAGTTCATCCCATAACCCAGTCAAGCTATCCAACGAGGTTGCCGTGATAAACACCTGACTGTCGGTCGACAGCAGGACACTCACCAGTGTCGCCCGAGAGCCTTCATCCAACTCTGCCGCGAGATCATCGATCAGAACGAGCGAGTGCTTTCCTGTTAATTCCCTGAGCAAGATAGACTGAGCCAAAAAAAGGAGACTGATAAACAGCTTTTGCTGGCCACGGGAAAGCACATCCTTCCCCCTGTCCCCATCTATTCTGAAACGAATATCTGCACGATGCGGCCCCGATTGCGTGAAGCCTCGTGTGAGATCCGATTCAAGGGATGCCGCCAGAACCTCACCGAGATCTGCACCCCTCTTCCAGCCGGGATAGTATTCCATCTCCATACCCTGCATGAAATCTATATGGTGTTGTCTGGGAAACTCGTGCAGAAAGTGCGCTATCTTTTCAAGGTAGGCCTGCCGATAGGTATTGATTTTGACGGCTGATTCAACCAGCAACGCATCCCACTGTATGATCGCGGTTCTACCCCAGTGGGCCTTCAGAGCGGCATTTCGTTGTTGCAACACCCTGCGGTAAGTGCGCCAAGCCTGCTCATAGCGAGGTTCCACGTGGAACACACCCCATTCAAGGAACCGCCGCCTGACTTCCGGCCCCTGCTCAAAAAAGGCATGGAGGCTAGGCTCGATAACCTGGATCGGTAACACTTCGGTGAGTTGACTGGCCTTCGTTATCGTTTGGCCAGAGAGACGAATGCGAGTCCGCTTATTTGCACGCTGAATACCCAGCTGGAATTCCCTGTCGTTCAGGCGAATCCGTCCCGTAATAATAAATTCGCTTTTTCCTTTCTGGATGAGATTTTCATTGTTAGAGGCCTTGAAAGACCGACCACGACCCAGGAAGTAAATGGCCTCCAGCAGACTGGTCTTGCCACTGCCGTTGACGCCAGTAATCAAATTGAAGGCAGGATGTGGATTCAGTGTGGCCTGGCTGATATTCCGAAGATTGGAAATACTAAGCTGGATCAACCCCATTGTTGGTTAGGAGAAAAAACTACAGACGCATTGGCATAATGACATAGGTGCATTCCGTCTGACCCTCTGCCCGCATTACACAGCTGCTGTTGGCATCGCCAAGGGCGAGCGTTACATTGGGTGTATTGATGACATTAAGTGCATCCAACAGATAACTCACGTTGAAACCAATTTCAAGCTTGGCGCCCGTGTACTGGACCTCGATTTCTTCCTCGGCCTCTTCCATTTCCGGGTTATTTGCCTGTGCCTGAATTAATCCATCCTGCAGGCGTAATCGTATTCCGCGATATTTTTCATTGGAAAGGATAGACGTGCGAATCAGAGCCTGCCGCAGTAGTTCATGATCGGCAGTCACATCTTTATCGGAATCTCGAGGAATAACTCGCTGATAGTCCGGGAATTTACCGTCGATGAGCTTGGACGTAAAGGAATACTCCTTGAGTGCGGCACACACATGATTATTACCGACCGTCATCTTCACCGGCTCATCCTCATCCGACAGCAGTCGAGACAATTCCATCACGCCCTTACGCGGCAGAATAACCTGAATTTTTTCACCCGGGCTGACCTGGGCCTTGTGTTCACAGACAGCCAGACGATGTCCGTCGGTTGCCACCGTGCGGATGATTCCACTGTCGACTTCTAGCAAAAGTCCGTTCAGGTAGTAACGAACATCTTGCTGTGCCATGGCAAAAGCAGTTTTATCAATCAGTTTTTTGAGTACGTTTTGTGCAACCTCAAACTCAAACACACCTTTGACTTCTTCAATATTGGGAAACTCGTTGACAGGCAGAGTGGTCAGATTAAAGCGGCTCCTTCCAGACTTGATGGTTGCCCGCTCTTTCTCTTCGTCATAGATGATATCGATCTGTGCACCCTCTGGCAGGGCCTTGCAAATATCCACAAGTTTGCGTGCCGGCAGGGTGATATCTCCAGCCTCTGCACCCTCGAGAGAAACCCTGGCAATCATTTCCACTTCCAGATCTGTTGCTGTCATGGAGAGCCCATCGGGGCTAACACTGAGTAGTAGGTTGGACAACACAGGTAATGTCTGACGACGTTCCACCACCCCGGTAATCGTCTGCAGGGGTTTCAAGATGGATTCTCTCTGGATCGAAAATTTCATATCAATCGTCCTGTTACTTAATATTTATATTATTAAGAATAAACTTATTATTACTATTATTAGTCATCCGGCATTCTGTGGATAACTGATTTTTATCCATTAATTTCAATAGGTTGCCCTGACTAATAAGTGCCGAATAAAGCCGCTTGAATGTGCTGTACAAGCTGTGGATAAAATGTGAACACATGGGCATTTTTCACTCATCATTAGTTTATCCACAGTTTATCCCCATCAACTTGACAGGGTTCTGACCAAATTTGAATAATCTTCCATAATTCTGACTTCGCTGATCTTGAGTTCTTTGATCTTACGGCAGGCGTGCAGCACCGTGGTGTGATCGCGGCCACCGAAGGCATCGCCGATTTCCGGCAGGCTGTGGTTCGTCAGCTCCTTGGAGAGGGCCATGGCGATCTGTCGTGGACGTGCAATGGAACGATTTCGCCTTTTCGACAGTAGCTCGGATACCCGGATCTTATAATATTCCGCCACTGTCTTCTGAATATTCTCGATGGTAACCAGTTTTTCCTGCAGGGCAATCAGATCTTTCAGGGCATCCTTGGTGAAATCAACGGTAATGGGCTGTCCGGTAAAGCGTGCATTGGCAGAAACACGCCGCAGGGCACCCTCCAGTTCACGTATGTTTGAGCGGATGCGTTTGGCAATGAAAAAAGCGACGTCCTGGGGCAGGTTGACCTTCAGCTGCACAGCCTTGCCCATGAGGATAGCGACACGGGTTTCCAGCTCGGGTGGCTCGATGGCGACGGTCAGGCCCCAGCCAAAGCGGGACTTTAATCGTTCCTCCAAACCTGAAACTTCTTTCGGGTAGCGGTCACAGGTGAGGATGATTTGCTGCTGGCCTTCCAGCAAGGCATTGAAGGTATGGAAAA
Organism: uncultured Gammaproteobacteria bacterium; assembly: GCA_913009875.1. Lineage (GTDB taxonomy): Bacteria > Pseudomonadota > Gammaproteobacteria > SZUA-152 > SZUA-152 > DRQN01. The sequence goes on from CAJVYS010000048.1 coordinate 15,575, forward strand.
ACTCTTCCTGTGAACGCTCCTTGCCGGCGAAGAACTGAATGTCGTCGATCAGCAGGGCGTTGACCGAACGGTAGTAGCGCTTGAACTCGTCAATGGCGTTGTGTTGCAGGGCCTTGACCATATCCTGTACGAAGCGCTCCGAATGCAGATAGACCACCTTGGCGCCGGGGTTTTGCGCGACGATGAGGTTACCGACGGCATGCATCAGGTGAGTCTTGCCCAGGCCGACTCCGCCATAGATGAACAGAGGGTTGTAGGCGCCACCGGGGTTTTCGCCGATCTGGAACGAGGCGGCACGTGCCAGCTGATTGGATTTACCTTCAACAAAATTTTCGAAGGTGGCGTCCGGATTGAGGCCACTATTGTGGACGACCGTGGTGGTGTGCGCGCGCTTTCTGCCTGCGCTGCCCGCTGCCGGATCGGCCTTGGGGCCGCGGCCTATATCCGGCGTGGAGCCACCGATTTCGAGAATGACCTCGAAGCTGGCATTTTCATTCTGCTGGCAGACGAACCCCTGAATCTGGGTAAGAAATCGGTCAGATACCCAGTCGGCAACAAATCGATTGGGCGCCAACAGGCGCAGGGTTTGCCCATCCTCGACCACTTGCAGTGGTCGAATCCAAGTGTTGAATTGCTGCGGGGATAATTCTCCCTCGAGATAGTCAAGACATTGCTGCCAGGTGCTCATGGCCTGAGACTCACGGAAATTCCCCAAAGATAAAAGGCGCCGGAAGACAGGCGCGTAAGGGCAGAAGTTTATACCGCTGGAATCAAGTTATCCACACCTCTGGATAAGCACTTGAGGCGGGGATAAGTCTTGACAAATCGGGGCCCGATACAGTATTCTGCGCCGCTTTTTAATGAATTCACCGGCGGATGATCCGCCCGGACCAACACACGGAAAAGGCCATGAAACGTACCTTTCAACCCAGCACCATTCGTCGTAAGCGCACCCACGGTTTTCGTGCCCGCATGAGCACCAAGGCCGGTCGTAAGATCATCAGTGCGCGCCGTGCCAAGGGCCGCAAGAGACTGAGTGCCTGAGTCAGGGAAAATCGTGGCCGGCAGCCCCGGGTCAGCTCTCTGTACGGATTGCGGAGTCTGCCAAGCTCCAGGGGTTTCCCCGTCAGCTGAGATTGCTGAGCCGGGGAGATTTCCAGCGCGTCTTCAATGATACCCGGTGCAAATCCGTGGATGAGTGCCTGCTAGTGCTGGCAACGCCCAATGGTCGTGACTACCCGCGCCTCGGGCTTGCCATCAGCAAGCGCAACATCAAGACTGCCGTTGGAAGAAATCGTGTCAAGCGTCTGGTGCGCGAAAGTTTTCGTCGTCATTGGCAACAGCTGGCCGGCCTGGACATTGTGGTGCTCAGCCGCCATGCCACCCACGACTCAAGCAACCCAAGCCTGCTGCATTCCCTGAATCGCCATTGGCGCCGATTGGTAAAAAGATGCGCAAACTCCTCATCCTCCTGATCCAGGTTTACCGCTACCTGCTCAGCCCACTATTGGGTCCTCATTGCCGATATCACCCAAGTTGCTCTTCCTATGCGCAGATGGCACTGGAACGTCATGGCGTTATGCGGGGTGGTTCAATGGCGGTGAAAAGGCTGTGCCGTTGCCACCCCTGGCACGAAGGCGGCTTTGACCCTGTCCCGGAAAAGAAAGACTGAATCATAATCATGGATAACCAGCGTTTATTACTTTTCGTTGCACTCTCTCTCGTATTGATGTTGCTGTTTAGTGCCTGGCAGGAACAGAATGCCCCGGCCCCCGCGGCACAACAGACGGCGCAGACCTCTGCGGATCCCAGTGCGCCTTCGGTGGCGCCGTTGCCGCTTTCGGACGGGCCAACCGCCTTGCCCGCTGAAAGTCCTGCAGTGGCTGAATCCTCGGCAGCGCCAGCGGCGACCGTTGGTCAGCACATCCTGGTGGAGACCGACCTGCTGCGAGTAGAAATCAACACCGCCGGTGGCGAGGTGAGTCGTGCGGCGCTGCTGGCCTATCCCTGGACGCTGGGCGATCCTGAGCCGGTACAGCTGCTGGACGATCGCCTGCCCAACCTGTTCATCGCCCAGTCCGGCCTGGTGAGCAGCGATGGTTCCGCGCCGGATCATCATGCCCTCTACCAGGCAGAGAAAACCGAGTATCGCCTTGGCGAGGGTGAAAACAGCGTCACGGTGCGCCTGAACTGGCAGAGTGAAGACGGCGTCAGCGTGGTCAAGACCCTCACCTTCCACCGCGACAGCTACGTCATCGACGTGGACTTCGAAGTGACCAGCGCCGACAAGCCCTGGAGGGGCCGCGCCTACGAGCAGTTGCAGCGCACCAAGGTCGCCGAGCGTGGCCAGTCCACCTTCATCTACACCTTCATGGGGGGGGTGGTGTCCAGCGAATGGGATCCCTACGAGAAGATCCAGTTCGATGATATGGCCGGCTGGAAGCCCGAGCAGAGCTACAGCAAGGGCGGCTGGGTCGCCATGTTGCAGCACTACTTCTTCAGTGCCTGGATTCCCGATGCCGATGCGCCCAGCCACTTCTACACCAAGGCGCTGGCCGATGGCCGCTATCTGATCGGTCTCTCCGGTGCGGAACAGACCGTGAATGCCGGTGAGACCGCCCATTTCCACAGCCGTTTGTTCGTCGGCCCCAAGATACAGTCACGCCTGGAAAAGATCGCCCCCAACCTGCGCCTGTCCGTGGATTATGGCGTGCTGGATATCCTCGCCAAGCCGGTGTTCTGGCTGTTGGACCATATTCATACGCTGGTCGGCAACTGGGGCCTGGCGATCATCCTGGTGACTCTGGTGATCAAGCTGCTGTTCTACAAACTGTCGCAGGCCAGCTACCGCAGCATGGCGAAGATGCGCCAGTTTGCACCCAGAATGAAGGAACTGAAAGAACGCTATGGCGACGACCGCCAGAAGCTCAGTAAGGCGATGATGGATATCTACAAGAAGGAGAAGATCAATCCGCTCGGCGGCTGCCTGCCCATGATCGTGCAGATCCCCGTGTTCATCGCCCTCTACTGGGTATTGCTGGAGAGTGTCGAACTGCGTCAGGCGCCGTTTATACTGTGGATTCAGGATTTGTCGACCAAGGACCCCTATTACGTCCTGCCGGTCATCATGGGCCTGAGCATGTTCATCCAGCAGAAGCTGAACCCACCGCCCCTGGATCCCATTCAGCAGAAGATCATGTCCTTTCTGCCGCTGATCTTCACGGCCTTCTTCGCCTTCTTCCCGTCGGGTCTGGTGCTGTACTGGGTGGTCAATAACCTGTTGTCCATTACCCAGCAGTGGTACATCACCCGGCAGATTGAGGCGCAGGCGGCCAGCAAGACCTAATGATCGCGGCCGTGAGCGGGTCAGAGACCACCGCGGACACCATCGCAGCACTGGCCACCCCCCCCGGACGGGGGGGCGTGGGCATCGTGCGGATCTCCGGGCCAACCGTGGTAAAGATCGCTGAGGCCCTGCTGGGCCATCTGCCGCCACCGCGCATGGCCGAATATCTGCCCTTTCGCGATGCCGACGGCACGGTGCTGGATACCGGCCTCGCCCTGTATTTCCCCAATCCCCATTCTTTTACCGGCGAAGACGTGCTGGAACTGCACGGCCATGGTGGCCCGGTGGTGATGGATCTGCTGCTTGGCCGCTGCCTTGCGCTGGGGGCGCGCGTCGCGCGTCCTGGTGAATTCTCCGAACGCGCCTATCTCAACGACAAGATGGACTTGGTCCAGGCCGAGGCGGTGGCGGATCTCATCGACAGTGCCTCCGAACAGGCCGCGCGGTTGGCGGTGCGTTCCCTGCAAGGTGAATTCTCTCAGCGGGTGCACGAGTTGGTCGAAGCGCTCACCGAACTGCGCGTGTATGTGGAATCCGCCATCGACTTCCCCGAGGAAGAGATCGACTTTCTTGGCGATGGCGCCGTGGCCGCACGACTGGCCGCGGTGCAGCAGCGCCTCAAAGATACCCGGACCCAGGCCCGTCAGGGAAACCTGCTGCGTGAAGGCATCCGCGTGGTCATCGCCGGCCGTCCCAATGCCGGCAAGTCCACCCTGCTGAATGCCCTTTCCGGGCGTGAAAGCGCCATCGTCACGGAGATTCCCGGCACCACCCGCGATGTGTTGCGCGAACACATTGTCATCGACGGCCTGCCCCTGCACATTATCGATACCGCCGGCCTGCGCGAATCCGCTGATGCCGTGGAACAGGAAGGCGTGCGGCGCGCCTGGGCGGAGATTGAATCCGCCGATCACATCCTGCTGCTGCACGCCGCCGACGGCAATGACGATGACAGCGAGCTGTATGCCCGCCTGGCCGCCGCCGGCCCACCGTTGACCCGCCTGTGGACCAAGATCGATCTCAGCGGCGACCCGCCCCGCCGACACGAAACGGCACAGGGCGTGGAACTGTGGCTGTCGGCCCGCAGCGGAGTCGGGCTCGACGAGCTGCGCCGGCATCTTAAGGCCTGTGCCGGCTACCAGCCCGGTGGCGAGGGTCAGTTCATGGCCCGCCGCCGCCATCTCGATGCCCTGGCGCGCGCCAGCGAACACCTGTCATGTGGCAGTACCCAGCTGCACGATGCGGCGGCGGGAGAGTTGTTGGCCGAAGAACTGCGGCAGGCACAGCAGGCTCTGGGTGAAATCACCGGCGAATTCAGCGCCGACGATCTGTTGGCGGAGATTTTCTCCAGCTTCTGCATTGGAAAATAATGTACTGACTTGATCTATGTCATGGTGATAGTCATATTCTTGCTTAATCCTCACGGGATTAATGCTAGATTTTCCGATAACTGATGCAAAGTATTGGCAGGGAGGTGAATGATGAAAAGAGTCCACAGCGTGTCCGGTCTTGCCCTGACACTTGCCGCCATGGCATTGCTATCGCCCGCACAGGCCGGCAGTGAGCGGCTGGTGATGGTGATGTCGGCGCAGAAAATGTCGCACTACCAACTGGTGCACGTGCGCTTTCAGGACAACCAGGGTCATCCTCTGCACAGTGACGTGATGAAACGGCTGGTGGTTCGCAACGGCGACTGCGACACGGGCAGGGAACTGCTGATGCCGGAAGACTACAAGTTTGGCTTCAGTCCGAAAAAAGAGATGGGCATTTACCTGTCGCCACAGGCCTGGAAGGATACGCCACTGTGCTTTTCCGATCCGGAATTTGGCCGCATGCAGACGACCGTTACCAGAAAAGACGTTGGGCAGTCCATTGTACGGGTATTCAAATAGAGGCCTGAGGTTGCAGATATGAGGCTGGGGTGGATGCTTGTCGATCACCGGAAGCCCGTCAGCAAGTAGCCTGGGTTGAGCGTAGCGAAACCCGGGAGTTTATCGTGCCGTCTCCCCCGGGTTTCGCAGGCTCAGCCCAGGCTACGTTTCTGGCGGTATAACTAATGACTTACGTGAGGCGCGACTCAAATATGGGTTAAGTAAGCGCCATTCTCCTCAGTCCTCTTTCCCCCACATTCGGGTTAACATACGCGGCATGGTTTTCTGTGCCGAATATTGCGTGTCTTGCGGGTTGCCCCGCGCGTGAATTCCCGCCGTCGAACGAAATACCGGCCTGCCGCAATCATCCTGCTGGTAGCGGCAAACCTGTTGCCGGGCCTGTCTCCCGCCATAGCAGCCGGCGAGGCGGGAAAGTGGCGTTACTGTCTTCCGGCGCCCCGCTTTGCCGAGCCGCGGGCCCCGGCGGACGACAATATGCACTTCAGCGCCGACTTTGCCGAGGCCGAGGGCGGCCGTTATCGCCTTTGGGGGAATGTGCTGGGACAGCGTGGTACGCAGAATTTGTTTGCCGAACAGATCACATACGATACCGAAAACGAGACTGCACAGGCGCAAGGAAAGGTACGTTACCGTAACGGTGATCGGCTCCTGTTCGGCAGCCAGGCCGATATGGCCCTGGGCAGCGAGACAGGTGAGATCAGCGGGGCAAATTTCTGGCTGCTGGACAAACACCTGCGCGGCCGGGCCGAAATGTTGTATATCGAAGGTCCCGAGCAGATGCGCCTGCAAAGCACGCTGTTCACCACCTGTGACGAGGGCAATGAATTCTGGCGCTTGAAGGCCGCCCGCCTGCAACTGGACCAGGCCGAGAATGTGGGCATCGCCCATCATGCACGGCTGGAACTGCTGGGTGTGCCGGTGTTTTACAGCCCCTATCTGAGCTTTCCGCTGGCGGGGCGCAAGACGGGATTTTTGATCCCCACCATTGGCGAATCATCGCGCTCCGGCACCGAGTTCAGCCTGCCCTGGTATCTCAATATCGCCCCGGACAAGGACGCCACCCTGACGCCCAGATACATGAGCAATCGCGGCGTGCTGTGGGAGGGCGAATTTCGCTATCTCAATGCACGCAGCCGTGGTGATATCACGCTGGCCTATCTGCCCGGTGACAAGGTCTTCGGTGAGAATCGCAGCGCCGTCAGTATCAACCACCTCGGTGATCCCGCCCCCGGCTGGCGCACCAGCCTGCGCTATCAGGAGGTGTCGGACGGCGAATACCTCAATGACTTCGGTAATCAGCTCAATATTACCAGCATCACCCACCTGGAAAGTCGCGCCGAGGTGAGTTATCGCGGTACCGACTGGGGTGCCGCCGTGATGGTGCAGAAGTATCAGACGCTGGATGAATCGCGGTCACTCACTTCACGCCCTTACGCCCGTTTGCCGCAGATCAAGCTGGACATGTCGACCCTGAGCATCGGCGGTGGGCTTGAATTGGATGCCCGCGCCGAACTGGTGCGCTTCGACCGCGAGGCCGGTGTCATCGGCAACCGCATCGACATCCAGCCGTCGATTTCCCTGCCCATGGAATCGGCCGCGGCCTTCCTGACGCCGCGGTTGGGTTTTCGCCACACCCGCTATACCCTGCAGCGCACCGCGCCGGGCACCGATGCAAGCCCGGTGCGCAACCTGCCCCTGTTCAGCCTTGACTCCGGTCTGTTTTTCGAGCGCAATCTGGGCGGGGGTGGCCACGCCAGCCTGCAGACCCTGGAACCCCGCCTGTTCTATCTTTACGTGCCCTATGTGGATCAGTCCGAGCTGATCGTCGATGAAAACGGCGTGTCACGGGTGTTTGACAGCAGCCAGCCGCTGCTCAGCATCGGCCAGATGTTTCGTGACAACCGTTTCAACGGCGCCGATCGCGTGAATGACGCCAACCAGCTGAGCGCGGTACTGACCAGCCGCTTCCTCGACGAGGGCGGGCGGGAACTTGCCAGCGCCTCGCTGGGTCGTATCTTCTACTTCAGTGACCGTGAGGTCACCCTGCCCGGCAGGGCCGTAGAGACACAGGTGGCCTCAAACTGGCTGGGCGAAGTGAGTACTCACTGGACAGCGTCAGTCAGCAGTCGCCTGAGCCTGGAATGGGATGCACTGGAAAGCGAGACGGCGCGCGGTAATGCCAGTGTGCGCTATCACCCGGGCCCGCGCAGTGCCCTGAACCTGGGCTACCGCTTCGAGCGTGATCGGCTCGAACAGTCCGATATCTCCCTGATGTGGCCACTCTGGAAAGGTCTCAGCGTGATGGGCCGGCAGCGGTATTCGCTGCAGGATTCTGTGTTGCTGGAGAGCGTGGCCGGTTTTGAATATGAGAGCTGTTGCTGGATTTTCCGCGCCTTGAAGCGCCGTTATCGGGTCAATGTCAGCGAAGAGCAGTTGAGCGATACCTTTTGGTTCCAGCTGGAGCTGAAGGGCCTGTCCAGCGTGGGGCGGGATGTCGAAAGCCTGCTGGGGCGTGATATCCTAGCGCGCTGAGCTCCCCGACTTATTTTGAGGTATTTAGCCAATGCCATTAAGTTATATGCTTCTAAACAATTCTCAGCTTGAGGCGTGTGCCGCCACAAAATATACAATTCTCTTAAATTCTTTTAATAGTAGGGTGGGCTCTGCCCACCATCGCTGCTTGGGTATAGTGTCACTGGTGGGCGGTGCCCACCCTACACCAGGAAACTGAGAATTGTTTAGAGGCAGATTAAGTTAAGCCTGACGTCCTGCTTATTTGTAGGTTGGCGGTGAGCTTGCGAACCCCAACGAAACCAACAATGTTGGGGTTCCTGCGACACCGCCAACCTACAAAACAATCAGTATTTTGTTAACTTATCTATGGCATTGGGTATTTAGCCGTTCTCCGTGTCCTCTGCGCCTCTGTGGCGAACGCAATGAATACGAACGGCGAAAAATTTCTGGAATCCATCGTGTTGAAAAAAGTTGTCTTCCCCTCCCTGGCCGGGCTCGTCCTGTTGTTGCTATTACCCCTGTCCCCCGTACTGGCGGTAGAAGGCACGGCTGCGCAAGACGCTACAGGCCAGGGCAGCGGTGAATTGCTGGATTGGGTGGTCGCCATCGTCAATGACGATGTCATCACCGAGCGGGAACTGGCCGGCGAGGTGGCGTTGATCAAGAGCCAGCTGCGCGCACAGAATACCCGCATACCCCCGGATGATGTCCTGAAGCAGCAGATCCTTGACCGTATGGTGCTGCGCCGCATCCAGCTGCAGCTGGCGAAAAAAGCGCACATCAGTGTCGATGACGAAACTCTCAATCGCACCCTGGAAAACATCGCCCGGCAGAACAACCTGACACTGCTGGAGTTCCGCGATGTGCTCGAAAGGGAGGGCATGCAGTACCAGCATTTCCGTGAAAATATGCGCAATGAAATCACCATCAATCGTCTGCAGAAACGCCAGGTCAATGACCGCATCAACATCACGTCGCAGGAGATCGATGCCTTCCTCGCCAATCGCGCCCTGCAGACCGGCACCCAGTACGAATACCAGCTGGGGCATATCCTCATCAGCGTGCCCGAGGCCGCCAGCCCGGAGGCCATCGCCAGTGCGCGTGAAAAGGCCAACAAGGTCGTTGATGAATTGCACGCCGGGGCCGATTTTGCCGAAACGGCCGTGGCCGTTTCCGATGGCCGCCAGGCCCTGGAGGGTGGCAGTCTGGGTTGGCGCGAGGCCTCTGCCCTGCCCACCCTGTTTGCCGACTGGGTCATCGGCCGCGAGGTGGGCGCCATCAGTGATGCCATCCGCAGCCCCAGCGGCTTTCACATCATCACGCTGCTGGACAGGCGCAGCAACCAGCCGCAGCTGCTGGTGACCCAGACCCATGTGCGTCACATCCTGCTTCGAGTCGATGATCCGACCCGCGGCGCCCGGGTTCGCCAGCGCATCGAAGATTTAAAGCTGCGCATCGAATCCGGCGAGGACTTTGCCGACCTGGCGCGCGCCAATTCCGATGACCCGGGTTCCGGCTCACAGGGTGGCGACCTCGGCTGGACGAACCCCGGCACCATGGTCGCGCCGTTTGAAAAGGCCATGGACGCCCTGCCGGTGGGACAAATCAGCGAGCCGGTGCAAACCCAGTTCGGTTGGCACCTCATCGAGGTGCTGGGGCGTCGCGAACAGGATCGCACTGAAGACATGCAGCGCAACAAGGCCCGTGAGGCCATCCGCGCCAGCAAGCTGGAGCCCGCCATGCAGGCCTGGCTGCGGCGTCTGCGTGACGAGGCCTATGTGGAGCTTCGTCTGTAACAGCGTTTGTTAGCCACGGAGGCACGGAGGTCACGGAGAAAACCTTTAATGAGTTTCGTCATTCCGGCGTAAGCCGGAATCCAGAGACGGGCTGCGTTCGAATCGCTGGATTTCGGGTCTACGCTGCGCTTCGCCCGGAATGACAAACAATTATCGGTTTTCTCCGTGACCTCCGTTCCTCTGTCGCTACCCAGCATTCACACACTTCAGCAGCTGTT
>CAJVYS010000049.1 GCA_913009875.1 uncultured Gammaproteobacteria bacterium
ACGAGAGTTAGTCGCGTGCCCGACCACACTGACATCTGAGACGAACGAGTAACTGGTTAAGGAGGTTTCTGTTCTGCCTTTTTTTGTTTTTATTTTTGTTTGAGTTTCCATAGTGTTATTTTTTTTTTTAATGATACGGCGACCACCGAGATCTACACTCTTTCCCTACACGACGCTCTTCCGATCTGGGGCTCTACGTCTATGATGTCGCCGGCAATTCCTGGACCCGGTTGAGTGGTGTGGGTATCGGCGGAGGCGCTGGGATTGGGGTGGACCGGGGGGCCGCGATTGATACCAAGCGCGGCTTGCTGGTGTTCGTCGGTGCAGGGGAAACGCTGGTCTATGATATTGCCAACAAGGATTATACCAAGCAGGTGTGGAACACGACGGGCGGCGAATTCAACACTGAGTATTATCGGCCGGGGGTAAATTATGATCCGGTCGCGGATCGCATTGTCGTCTGGGATGGTGGAGCCGTTCATGCCTTGAATATGGATACCAGGGAGTGGGTTCAGCTCGCCGAGGCTCCGCAGGACCATCAAGTGGTATGTGTGCAAGCGGACCGGGGCTGCAAGCGCGGCACGTATGGGCGGTTTCGCTATAGCCCGAGGGAGAACGCCTATATTGCGGTCAACGATTCGACTCTCAATGTCATGGTCTACAAGATGACGGATCCTTCCGCGTCACCCACCATTACCTCCCAACCCAGTTCCCAGATGGTAGAAGAAGGCCAGGCAGCGACCTTTAGCGTGGTTGCAGTGGGGGCGGGCCCCTTGTCCTACCAATGGCGCCGCAATGGCACCGCTATTGCAGGGGCCACGGCCGTGAATTATGTGCTCCCGGCCGTCAGCGTGGACGACAACGGTGCGGTGTTCGACTGCGTGGTCAGTAATGCCAAGGGGACTACCACTACCACCTCGGCCGTGCTGACGGTGACGAGTGATTCGGTCGCACCATCCCTGGAGGCCGTCAGGGCCACCTCGGCCACCACTGTGGTGATCAGGTTCAGCGAACCCGTCACCCAGGCCTCGGCGGAACAGGCAAGCAATTATGGTCTTGACGGGGGGCGAAGCGTGCTTTCGGCGCAACTGGGTGCAGACATCCAGACCGTCCGCTTGACCGTCAGTGAGTTGAGGTCAGCCACGAACTATACCCTGACGGTGGGCGGCATCCAGGATCGTGCCCCCACACCGAACACCATCTCGCCATTCAGTAGTCAGATATTTACCTATCTCGACGCTGAAGGTTTCGAGGGCGGCGATGCCGGCAACTGGGCACCGCAAACCCCAGCGCGCTGGGAAGTGGTCCTGGATGAAGGTGATAATGCCTACTATCTCAATACCAGTAGTTTCAGCGCCCAGAGCGGTGATCGCCTGGGTGAATACAGCCTGTTATTGGGTAGCTATGATGACTTCGAACTGACCTTGCAGGCCAAGTTGGGTGATAGCGTAGACAGTAACGCCTTCGCCGACTACGCCATCGTGTTTGGCTACCAGGATGAGAACAATTACTACTACATGATGTTCAATAACGACAAGTCCTACAGCCGGTTGTATAAAGTCGTTAACGGGGTGCGCTCCAGCGTTGCAGCGACCGCCAGTGACTGGGTGAACGATAATGCCTATCACGAGATTGGCATCAGGCGGGATAACAGTGAAATCACCGTGACCTACGATGGAGTCACGGTCATAAAGGTAGTGGATAGTAGCTTTGGTGCCGGGCAGGTGGGGGTGGGCTCGTTTAACGACTCGGCCTACTTTGATGACATCCGCATTAGCGCCTTGAATACAGGATCCGGTGTAGACATTGGCGGCGATGGATCCGATAGTGATCCTGTTGCTGATGGTGGTAGTGGCTCCACGGGGCCGTTACTCAGCCTAGCACTCTTGTCCATGGCTTGCGTGCGCCGGCGACGCATGTATCGGCAGCGATGAGCCCACTGAGAGGTGGCGGTGTCGATGAAGCCTTGTATGAATGAGTGGGATAACTGAACGATGAAGCAAACCAAGCTTATGCCACCTAACTCACGGCAGTCTTAAATGCTGCAGAGGTTGGGAGGGGGCTGTTGTGCTGTTTGCCTCTACAGCTTGCCATAGCTGAGCAGGTGAATACAGCCAATCCAGAAAATTATCGGAATTTGATTAGCAGCTTACAGCCCGGTGACACCTTGGTCATGACCGCGGGCACTTACACTCGGGGCTTACCTATCTCCAATCTATATGGAGAGTTGGACAATTCTGCTTATCTAAGGGCGGAGTATCACGCTAAAGGACTGCTGTCTATTACTGCTCGGTTTTGGGTTTATTGGTCTCAGTCCGCTAGTACTCCATCAAGTTTATATTGATGGACTCAGTTGGTCTGTCAGCGTTCAGGGCACAGCTTCCGCTCCTGCTCATGCTAAGTACCTACATCGTCGCCAGTACCTTCTTATTCCAAAGCCTTCCAGCTGACGCTGGCGCTTCTTGACAAGCTACAGCACAAAGCTGCCATCCCTGTCACACGCCTCGTAGCCAAGGTGGTCGGTCAGTTCCGCCTCTAATTCTCACTCCACCACTTTCTTCGTGCAACTGCTGCTGAGACTCAAAAGCCCCCCTGCGGTGTAGTACACTCCCACCCCATGATCGAAACCGACCGCCTTATCAGCCCCGCTAGCGCCCCCAGTGACGATGTCGAAGAGGTGCTGGATCGCGCCATTCGCCCCAAGACGCTGGCGGAATACGTGGGGCAACCGGTGGTCGCGGAACAGATGGAAATCTTTGTCTCCGCTGCCCGCGCCCGCGGCGAGGCGCTGGATCACACCTTGATCTTCGGTCCGCCCGGCCTTGGCAAGACCACCCTGGCGCACATCATCGCCACTGAAATGGGCGTCAACATGCGCCACACTTCCGGTCCGGTGCTGGAGCGCCCCGGCGACCTGGCGGCCCTGCTGACCAATCTCGAGCCCCACGATGTGCTGTTCGTGGACGAGATCCACCGCCTCTCACCGGTGGTGGAGGAGGTGCTGTACCCGGCCATGGAGGACTACCAGCTCGACATCATGATCGGCGAGGGCCCGGCGGCACGCTCGGTGAAGCTGGACTTGCCGCCCTTCACCCTGGTGGGGGCGACCACCCGTGCCGGCCTGCTGACCTCGCCATTGCGGGATCGCTTCGGTATCGTGCAGCGGCTGGAATTCTACTCGGTGGCGGATTTGTCACACATCGTTCAGCGTGCCGCGGCTATCCTCGGCGTGAGCATGGATGTGGCCGGCGCCGGCGAGATTGCCAAGCGCGCCCGTGGCACGCCGCGTATCGCCAACCGTCTGCTGCGCCGGGTACGCGATTACGCGGAGGTGAAGGCCGATGGACGGATCGTCACCGAGGTGGCGGCCCGGGCGCTGGATATGCTGGATGTGGACGTGCACGGCCTCGACATGATGGACCGCAAACTGTTACTGGCGGTGATCGATAAATTCGATGGCGGCCCGGTGGGGGTGGATAATCTGGCCGCCGCCATTGGCGAGGAGCGCGGCACCATCGAGGATGTGCTGGAGCCCTACCTGATTCAGCAGGGCTTTCTGATGCGCTCGCCGCGTGGGCGTGTGGCTACGCGTAGCGCCTATCTGCATTTCGGTTTGCCGGCGCCGGTGAAGGGCGAGAGCGGTGGGGATTTGTTCGAGACCGAGTGATCGCGCATAATGCGCGCTTCGCTGGCAAGAGTCAGGGCCAGTCCAGTGATGAATTATTTCACTCAGCCGCTGTCTTTCTGGCTGATTGGCTGTTTTCTTCAATTACGGATCGTATCAATCCCATGGATGATTTTCGCTGGCCGGTGCGGGTTTATTATGAAGACACCGACAATGGCGGTGTGGTGTATTACGCCAATTATCTCAAGTTTATGGAGCGGGCTCGTACCGAGTGGCTGCGTGAGAAAGGCATCGAGCAGGATATGCTGCTCGAGCAACATGGCGTGATGTTTGCCGTGGCCTCGGCGCAAGTGGACTACCTCAAGCCCGGGCGCTTTAACCAGCAGTTGCTGGTGAGCGTTTGTCCGCAGCAAACCCGGCGGGCAAGCGTGGTGCTTGAACAGAAGGTTTGCCGGGTGTCAGAAAATGGGGGATATGGTGACGTCCTGTGTCGTGGCAGCATCAAGATTGTGTGTGTTGATGCCGTGAATTTACGTCCACGGCCCTTTCCCGAAATAGTGCGAAGGGAGATTCTCAGTGACCACTGATATGTCAATTCTTTCATTGATTCTCGGCGCCAGCGTGCTGGTGCAGATGGTGATGCTGCTATTGCTCATCGCCTCGCTGTTTTCCTGGAATGTGATCTTCCAGAAACACCGGGTGATGGCGCGTGCACGGGCGGCCGCCGACGAGTTTGAAGAGAAGTTCTGGTCCGGTGGCGATCTTGCCGGTCTATACGCGCAGGTGATTTCCGGGCACTACGAACACGATGGCGGCATGGCGACGATCTTCGAGGCCGGCTTCAAGGAGTATGCCCGTCTGCACAAGCAGCCAAACATTGATCCGGCCTTCGTGCTGGAAGGCGCGCAGCGCGCCATGCGTATCGCCCTGGCGCGCGAGACGGACAGGCTGGAGCTGCACCTGCCCTTCCTCGCCACGGTTGGATCCACCAGTCCTTATGTCGGTTTGTTCGGTACCGTGTGGGGCATCATGAATTCCTTCCGCGCGCTGGGCAACGTCAAGCAGGCCACCATTGCCATGGTGGCGCCGGGCATCGCCGAGGCGCTGGTGGCCACTGCCATGGGGCTGTTCGCCGCCATCCCGGCGGTGATTGGTTACAACCGCTTCAACACCGAGGTGGAACGCATCATCGGCCGCTACGAGGTGTTCCTCGAAGAATTTTCCAACATCCTGCAGCGGCAGTCGCACAAATGAGAGCCCGGGTGGAAAACAACTACGAGTCTAGGTACTAATGGCCTGCCAGCCGCAACGCAAGAAGCGCCGGCCCATGTCCGAGATCAACGTGGTGCCGTATATCGATGTGATGCTGGTGCTGCTGGTGATCTTCATGATTACCGCACCACTGTTGACCCAGGGTGTCAACGTGGAGCTGCCTCAGGCCGAGTCGGAGGTCATGACCGAGGAGACGGATGAGCCGCTGGTGGTGACGGTGACGGCCAATGGTGACTACTACCTCAATGTGGGTGACAACATCGACGATCCCATCGATCATCAGATGCTGGTGACGCGTGTCGCCGCGGTGCTGCGGCACAAGCCGAAGACACCGGTGATGGTGCGCGGCGACACGCACGTGGAATATGGCAAGGTGGTGGTTGCCATGTCCCTGTTGCAGAAGGCCGGCGCGCCCAGTGTGGGCTTGATTACCGATGCCCCGGAAGACGTGAGAAAGCAATAACGCTGTGAGAGACCTGCTGAAGGAAGTTGCCCAGGATCCGCTGGCCATGTTTTATGCCGTGCTGGTGCATGTGGCGCTGGCTGCGGTGCTGTTTGTCAGTCTGGATTGGCATGAAATCCCGCAACCTGCCTCGCCAAAGGTGAATATCGTCCAGGCCGTGGTGGTCAGCGAGAAACAGGTTCAGGCTGAGCTGGAAAAGCTGAAAAAGGCCGAGTCGCTGGAGCAAAAGAAGGCCGAGGCCCAGCGTAAGAAAGAGGAGGCCCGCAAGCGCAAACTGGAGCGCGAGATGCGCGAGACGGAAAAGAAGCGCAAGGCCGAGGAACGGCGTCTGGCACAGCTGAAAAAGGAGCGTGAAGCGGAAAACCGGCGTAAGAAAGAGGCGGAGAAGAAACGCAAGGTCGAGGAAAAACGTCTTGCGACCAAAAAGGCCGAAGAGCAGAAAAAACTGGAACGCATGAAGGCCGAGCAGGCGGCGCTGGAGAAAAAACGCAAGGTAGAGGAAAAACGTTTGGCCGAAATGGTGGTCAAACGTCAGCAGGAGAAAGAAGCGGCCCGCAAGCGGGCCCTCGCGGAAAAGGAGGCGGCTCGCAAGCGTGCTGAAGAAGAGCGCAAGCGTCGTGAGCAGGAGGCCGCCATGCGCGCCGAGATCGCCGCAGAGCAGGCGCAGCTGGATGCGGAAAAACGGCGCCGCCTGGATTCCCTGCGCGCTCAGTACATTGCCGCGATTGCCGGCAAGGTGGAACGTCACTGGCTGAAGCCGCCCAGTGCGCGGGCCGGTTTGTCGTGCAAGGTGCGGGTGAAACAGATTCCGGGGGGGGAGGTGATCGATGTGCAGGTGACGCAGTGCACTGGTGACAACACCTTCCGCCGTTCGGTGGAGACGGCGGTGAAAAAATCCTCACCGCTGCCCATGCCGAAGGATCCGCGCCTGTTCGAGCGTGAGATCATCTTCAACTTTAAACCTCAATAGTCCATAGACAAGTATGCCCAAATTGAAAAAAACCTTTCTGTTCGTCACCGTGCTCGTGCTGTCGTTGCTGGCCAGTGCCGCCCACTCTGCGCTCAATATCGAGATCACCCAGGGGATCGAGGGCGCGGTTCCCGTTGCCGTCGCTCCCTTCAAGTGGACCGGGCCAGAGCCAAGACCTCCACAGGACATCGCCGGCATCATCAGCAGCAATCTGGCCCGCTCCGGGCGCTTTGCGCCTCTGCCGGAAAAGGACATGCTGGCCCGGCCGGACAGTGATTCCGAGATCAATTTCAAGAATTGGCGGCTGATCGGCAGTGACTACTTGGTAGCCGGTAACATCGATTACCAGGGGGGGGACCGCTACAAGATCCGCTTTCGCATCTACGACATCTTCAAGGGCCGGCAGCTCGATGGTTATACGATGTCGGTCAGTGGCACCCGTCTGCGCCGTGCCGCGCACCATGCCAGCGACATCATCTATGAGGCACTGACTGGTGAGCTGGGTGCATTCAATACGGAAGTGGCCTATGTGACCGCCAGCGGTATGGGAAAACAGCGGCGCTATACCCTGTGGGTGGCCGATTCCGACGGCCACAACGCCCAGGCGTTGATGAATTCTGACGAGCCCATCCTCAGTCCGTCCTGGTCACCGGACGGCAAGCGCCTGGCCTACTCCTCGTTGGAAGACGATGGACATCAGGTGGTCTTCATCCAGGAGGTGGCCAGTGGCCGGCGTCAGTTGGTGTCATCCAACCTTGGCCTGAACGGTGCGCCGGCCTGGTCACCGGATGGCAAGTCGCTGGCCCTGAGTCTGTCAAAGGATGGCAACCCCGAGATATATGTCATAGACTTGGGCAGCAAAAAGGTACGGCGTATAACGCGCCATTGGGCCATTGATACCGAACCGGCGTGGATGCCCGATGGCAAGAGCATTATCTTTACCTCGGATCGGGGCGGGCGGCCCCAGCTTTATCGTGTATCCAGCCAGGGCGGCAAGGTAAAACGGCTGACCTATGAAGGCAATTTCAATGCCCGTGCGGCGATTTCGCCGGATGGCAAGAAGGTGGCCATGATCCACCGCAGCAATGGCAAGTATCGTGTCGCCGTGCTGGAACTGGAAACGGGCTATTTACAGGTAATGACCGATGGGTCGCTGGATGAGTCGCCCAGCTTCGCGCCCAACGGCAGTATGATTCTTTATGCAACGAGTTCTGGCCGGCGAGGTGTGCTGGCAGCGGTGTCCGTCGATGGACGGGTTCGCCAGCGACTGACTGTGCAAGAGGGTGATGTGCGGGAACCGGCATGGTCCCCATTCAATAAATAATATGAAGGAGTTTACTATGAAATTTTTGGCCAAGGCTGCGTTTGCCATTTTGCCTGCGCTGTTGTTGCTGGGTTGCGGTACTTCGGGTGAGGTCAAGGACGAGGTTGGGGGAGAGGGTGGTCAGCTCAGTGAACAGGTGACCGACATGGATTCGTCCACCTCGACCCAGGGTGCTGGTGACGGCAGTGACATGATGGGCGAACGCATGGGCGGTGGCGCTGAAGATATGGCCGCTGCTGTTGACCCGCTGAATGACCCCAACAGTTTGCTCAGCAAGCGCGTGATCTATTTCGACTTCGACAAGAGCGATATCAAGGACGAGTTCCGTGACATTATCAATGCTCATGCCGAATATCTGGCCACCAACCAGGGGGTCAACATTACCATCGAAGGTCATACCGATGAGCGTGGCACCCGTGAGTACAATATTGCACTGGGCGAGCGTCGCGCCAATGCCGTCAAGCGTATGTTGACCCTACAGGGTGTTTCCGCCAGCCAGATTCGCGTGATCAGCTACGGTGAAGAGCGTCCTGCGGCACTGGGCCACGATCAGCGTGCCTGGGCACTGAATCGACGCGCGATTCTCGACTACCTGCGTTAAGCAATCCCGTCATACGTCATGTCGAAACGCTACTCTTCCATCTTCGTGTTCGTTGCCGGTGTGCTGCTATCGCCAGTGCCGGCCCTGGCGGCACCGGCGCCGGTGATCGAGGCCTCGAGCCAGCCGGGCGCACCTGCTGAGACCGTCAAGGCCCTGGAGGCGCGGCTGGCGCGTGTCGAGCGGATGCTGGAAAACCGCACCCTGGTCGATATGGCGCTGGCGCTGGAGAATCTGCAGCGGGAAAGCCAGCAGTTGCTGGGGCAATTGGAGGAACAGGCCTATGCACTGGAAAACCTGAAAAAGCGCCAGCGCGACCTGTATCTGGACGTCGATCGTCGTCTGGCCCAACTGGAGGCCGCGCAGGCAAAGGCAACGGCTGGTGCTTCAGTGGCGTCGGTCGCCCCGCTGACGGGGATGGCAGCGCCACTGGGGGGTGGGTTGACAGCGGCGGGGGGGGCGACGGCGGCCGCGGTCTCTGTTCCTTCCGCGACGGATCCGGCGGCCGGGGTGGCCGTTGCCGAGGTGGAAACACAGCAAGAGCACGACGATTACGAACGCGCCTTCAATCTGCTGAAAGAGGGACGCTACGATCTCGCGGTGGAGGCCTTCAAGGCCTTTGTGCAGACTTATCCGAAGGGGCGCTATACCGACAATGCGCAGTACTGGCTGGGCGAGGCCAATTATGTGCAACGCAACTTCAAGGCGGCCCTGGCCGAGTTTGAACAGGTGGTCAACAACTTCCCGAACAGTCCCAAGCGCCCCGACGCCTTGCTGAAGATGGGCTATACCTATCAGGCGCTGGGTGACAATGACAGGGCGCGTTTGTCTCTCAACAGTGTGCGTATGAACTACCCTGACACGACGGCGGCGCGGCTGGCGAGCAAACGCCTGCAGGAGCTCAAACCCTGATCCTGCGTCTCTGCCGGATGCCAGTGGCCGGCAAGTCCGTGATTCGTCCCGCGTCCCTTCCGCTCTATGAGTGACTCCAGCCCAAGTGCATTTCAGCCGTCCCGGCCGGGGCTGCTGCGAATCAGCGAGATATTCTATTCCCTGCAAGGCGAGTCACGCAGCGTGGGCTGGCCCACGGTGTTCGTGCGCCTCACCGGCTGCCCGCTGCGTTGCGTCTATTGCGATACCCACTATGCCTTTCAGGGTGGTGAATGGCGTGACATGCCGAATATCCTCGCCGACGTGGCCGACTACCAGCCGCGGTTCGTCTGCGTGACCGGTGGTGAACCGCTGGCGCAGAAGGGCTGTCCAGCCCTGCTCGAAGCCCTGTGTGATGCCGGTTATGAGGTCTCGCTGGAGACCAGCGGCGCACTGGACATCTCAGCGCTGGATCCGCGCGTCATCCGGGTGATGGACCTGAAGACGCCGGACTCGGGAGAGGTGGCAAAGAATTGCTGGGACAATATCGCCCATCTCACGGCGCGGGATCAGGTCAAGTTTGTCCTTTGCAGCCGTGCCGACTATGACTGGACGTGCGAGGTGATTGCACGCCACGCGCTCACCGATCGCTGCGAGGTGCTCATGTCGCCCTGTTTTGCTGAACTGGATGCCCCTCAGCTGGCCGAATGGATTCTGCAGGACCGTCTGCCGGTCCGTTTTCAGCTGCAGCTACACAAGATTCTCTGGGGCGAGGAGCAGGGGCGATGAGTACCGCCGGGCAGAAGGCGCGGGCCGTGGTGCTGGTCTCCGGCGGGCTGGACTCCGCCACCACCCTGGCCATGGCGCAGGCGCAGGGTTATGACTGTTATGCACTGAGTTTTGATTATGGCCAGCGTCACCGTATCGAGTTGGCCGCCGCGCAGCGTGTTGCCGAGGTGCAAGGTACGCGGGAACATCGGGTTATTAAACTGGATCTGCGCGCCATTGGCGGCTCGGCGCTGACCGACAGTGCCATCGCGGTGCCGAAGTCGTCGGCGGGCGAAGGGGCCACCAAGGGCATTCCGGTGACCTATGTGCCAGCGCGCAACACCATCTTTCTGGCCTATGCGCTGGGCTGGGCTGAGGTACTGGCGGCGCAACACATCTTTATCGGTGTCAATGCGGTGGATTATTCCGGTTACCCCGATTGTCGTCCTGAATTCATCACCGCCTTTCAGACCCTGGCCAATCTTGCCACCAAGGCCGGTGTGGAAGGGCAGGGCATGCGTATCCACACGCCGCTGATAGAACTCAGCAAGGCCGACATTATCCGCGAGGGCACGCGTCTGGGTGTGGACTACCGTACCACCATTTCCTGTTATGACCCGGATGAGGCCGGTCGCGCCTGCGGTCGCTGTGACGCGTGCCACCTGCGGGCGGCGGGTTTTGCTCGCGCCGGTGTGGCCGATCCCACTCTGTATCAGACGGGACCGGCGGGAAAATGATCGCCCTGTTCACCGACTTTGGTCTTCGCGGGCCCTATGTCGGGCAGATGAAGGCGGTATTGTTGCGTGCGGCACCCGCAGTGCCGCTGGTGGATCTGATGCACGACGCACCGGCCTTCGACGCGCAGTCTTCCGCCTATCTGCTGGCGTCGTTGGTGGATGCCTTTCCCGCAGGCACGGTGTTTCTTTGCGTGGTGGATCCCGGGGTGGGCAGCGCCGAGCGCCGTCCGCTGATACTGCGGGCGGGTGAGCACTGGTTCGTCGGTCCGGACAATGGGTTGTTCGAGGTCGTCGCCCGTCAGCAGACGCCAAGGGTCGAGTGGCGTGAGATCCTGTGGCGACCGCAAACGCTGTCGGCCAGCTTCCATGGCCGCGACCTGTTTGCCCCGGTGGCGGCGGCGCTGGCCCGCGGGGAGATGCCACACAGTACCAGCCTGGAGCGGGAGCCGGTGGACGACTGGCCGGTGGATCTGCCGCGCATTATCTACCTTGATGATTTTGGCAATGCGATGACTGGCCTGCGCGCCCGTCGATTGCCCACGGATGCACGCCTGCAGGTTGGCGGACAGGTTCTACCGCGGGCGCGCACCTTTTCCGATGTGCCAGCGGGGCAAGGGTTCTGGTACGAGAACGCCAACGGGCTGGCCGAGATTGCCGTCAACCAGGGCCACGCCGCCAATGTGCTGGGGCTGGCGCTGCGACAGGCTGTTTGCATCACATAACATCTAAAATCACGGATTCAGTCAATAATTTACAGCCGGCGTGCGGGCCGGTATTAGGGGAGAATAGGGTACATGCGGGAAGAAGAACATCACGATTCACGGGTCTTTCTGGCCTATCTGTTGTTGACCACGGTTGTCAGCGGTGCGCTGGTGATGGTCATCGAGGTCATGGGCTCACGCGTGATGGGGCCGTTTTTCGGTGTCAGCCTGTTTGTCTGGACCTCGCTGATTACCGTTGCGTTGCTGGCCCTGGCGATCGGCTATGCACTGGGCGGCATGATTGCGGATCGCACCCAAAGGCCGGCCCTGCTGCTTTTCGCCATTCTCTTCGTGGCCGGCGTGCTGGCCCTGTTGGTGCCGGTACTGAAGGGGCCGATCCTCAAGGCCAGCCTGCCCCTGGGGCTGCGTAGCGGCGCCTTTGCCAGCACCCTGGCGCTGTTTGGCCCGGTATTGCTGCTATTGGGTTGTGTGTTCCCTTTTCTGGTCAAACTCGTGGCGCGTGAATTGCACAATATTGGCCGCGTGGTGGGTGGATTGTCGGCATTGTCGACCATCGGCAGCACCGTGGGTACCGTCGCCACCGGTTTTTTCCTCATCGCCTATTTGAGCGTGGACCAGATTTTTGCCTTCACCGGTGGCTTGCTGATCCTGCTGTCGGTGGGTTATTTCGCCTTTTTCCAGCGTCGCTGGTGGGCGTTGGCCTTCCTCATTCTGCCCGTGTTGCTGTATCAGCCGCAGCAGGCGGTGTCGCGGGTGATGGATGATGGCACCGCGGTGAATTTGATCCACAGCGAGGAAAACTACTATGGCAGCCTCAAGGTGGTGGACTACAGCTTTGGTGATATCCGTCATCGGGAAATGATTATCGACGGCATGGTGCAGGGGGGGATGGATCTCAACAGTCGCCAGTCCACCTATGAATACCCGTATTTTCTGCAGTACCTCAGTCGGGGTCTGGTGCCGCAGGGTGAGCGTTGCCTGATGATCGGTCTGGGGCTGGGGGTGGTTCCGAGCTGGCTTGAACGGCAGGGGGTGCGCTGTGATGTGGTGGATATCAACCCGTCCGTGGTGGCAGTGGCCCGCGAGTATTTTGATTTCCACATCAGCGGTGACATGGTCATCGAGGATGCCCGCTATTTTCTCAATGCCACCGAGCAGCGTTATGACTATATCGTACTGGACGTCTTCAGCGGCGATATCACCCCGGCGCACCTGCTCAGTGTCGAGGCGCTGACTCTGATGCGCGAGCGACTGCGGCCGGGTGGGGTGCTGGCCGTCAATCTTATCGGGAGTATCAAACACGAGACTTACATGACCGCCTCGGTGGTGAAGACACTGGCGGTGGCCTTCGACCAGGTGGCCGTGTACCCAGCCTTCGACCCGCGGGAATCCGCACAGGGAATCGGCAATCTGGTCATCATGGCCTATCAGGGGGCGGAGCGCCGCCTGCAGCTGGACCGCAGTACCATTAATGGCCACCACAGCCTGTTGCCGTTGTTGCGCACCCAGATGGGGCAGCGTTTCAATTTTCCCGCGGACACCCCGGCAATGGTGCTGACGGATGCCTACAATCCCATCGACTTCTTTGATGGTTGGCTGCGGGAATCCGTGCGCGGCACCATTCTGGAGTCCACCGACTGGGATATCCTGATCAATTAGCTCTCTGTCGGGCGCGGACCTGTCGGGCAGTACGATTCCGGGTATTCTAAATCATAAAATGCTATTAAATAATAGTGATATATTACTTTTATGGAATAAGGGGCTGCGCTATTGTTTACCCACTCACAGACAAACCCCCTATTTGTTTGAGTCAGCCGCGGCTTCCTTTCCGGAGTCGCGGCTTCTTTTTGTGCGGTCTTTTACCGTCCCGGGAGGGTGGGCAGGTACGCGATTCACGGGCCATCGCCGGCCGCCGCAGAGGTGATAACTCTGCTTAGTCCAGGCATTAAAAACTCCATTCGCCGCGGCCTTTGTCTGCTCCCCCGAGTGCGCTAACCTAACCCCAAACCTACCAGGATTCTCTCGCCTGTTCCTTCCATCCACCCGGTGCCCCGTACAAGTCCAGACGATCGATGTTGATGAAAAAAATCGATGACCATAGCGGCAGTTGCACCGATGACTTGTTCTCAAACAGAGAAAATGACCATGAAACTTAGACTTGTTTATGCCGCCTTCCTCCTGGTGGCGCTGGCGGCCTGCGGTTCGGAAAACAGCAGCGAAGGCAATGCTGTCGCCGCCCCCGCGCCCGAGGTCATCGACGAACAGGCCCTGACCGCCGACTGCGACCGCTGCCACGGCAAGGATGGCGCCACCAGCATCAACAGTGCCCCCTTCCTTGCCGGCCAGCACCGACCGTATCTGATCGCCGCGATTCGTGAATACGTGGTCGGCGCGCGCCTGCACAAATCCATGCGTGACTCGGTGGTGGCCCTGACGGACGCCGAACGCCTGAGCGTTGCCGAGCATTACACGAAGCTGGATACGCCGTGGAAAGGGGTGGAAAAGGCAAAGCCGGCCAGCGCTGGGCGTATCGACAAGCGCGCCGTTGCCGCTGGCAAGCGCATCGTACGCCAATGTACCTCCTGCCATGGTGGTAAGGGCATCAGTACCCGCCCCGGGGTGCCGAACCTCGCCGGCCTTCAGCCGGACTATTTCAAACGATCCCTGCGCACCTACCTGAGTGGCGAGCGCGTGGGTGCCGATATCATGAAGAATTTCAAGTATTCCCTGTCGAAGCGGGATATCGACAACCTGGCGGCCTATTTTGCCAGTCTCAAGCCCGGCAAGGCGGCGCTGGCGACCCAGGGCAGCGTCAAGCGGGGGCGCAAGTCGGCGGCCGACTGCGTGAGCTGCCATGGCGCCAATGGCAACAGCATCAACCCCGATATCCCCAGCCTCGCCGGCCAGGATGGCCGCTATTTGAATATCGCCATGCAGCACTATCGTGATGGTGAGCGCAAGAATGCCATGATGAAAAAGGCCGTAGCCGGCTTCAGTGACCAGAAGATCGCCAATCTGGCCGCCTACTATTCACGCCAGAAACCCGCCTCACCGGCCACGGGTGAGAGCGGCAAGCCCGGCGTCTTCGACCCCCTTGGCGATGGCGCAAGACTGGCGGCCTCCTGTGATGGCTGTCACGGCAAGAATGGCAATGGCGGCCAGGGTGGCGTCCCGCGCCTGACCGGCCTCGCCCCGGGTTACCTGTTTGCCGCCATCCAGGCCTACAAGACCGGTGAGCGCAAGAATGAGACCATGCAGATGTTCACCCGCACCCTGAGCGACGTGGCCATCGAAAAGGTCAGCCTGTTCTATGCCACTCAGGAACCCACCGAGAACAAGCAGCCGGGCAAGGACGATGCGCTTGCCGGTGAAAAGATCAGTGCCGCCTGTGCCGGTTGTCACGGAGAAAAGGGTATCAGTACTGATCCCAAGGTGCCCAGCCTGGCCGGCCAGGATGCCGCTTACCTGATGTCGGCAATCCGCGAATACGCCAGCGGCAAACGCCATTACGAGGCCATGACCGATGCCGTCAAGGGGCTGGACAATCAGGCCACTGGCGACGTGGCGACCTGGTATGCCTCATTGAATGGTACCCGCCCGGAGGTCCGGCTGCCGGAGTCGCCCGCCAGTTGGGTGGTGAAATGCGATCGCTGTCACGGCCCGGCGGGTTATAGCGAGCAGCCGGACAAACCCATTATTACCGGGCAGGTGGAATCCTATCTGGTCAAGTCACTGATCGCCTACCGTGACGGGACGCGCAAGCACTCCATGATGAATGCCATGCTGGGTGAAATAAGCCTGAGCGAGATTACCGCGCTTGCCGCCCATTATGCGCGGCAGAGCAGGCCGGAGAAAAAAGCGGGAAAAGGCGCAGCAGGCCAATAACCGAAAATAGACCGTAGGAGAGGGCCAAGCCCGCGATGGCTTTACATTCCCCCGCAGAGGCTGTTATTTCCAACATTGTGGGAGCGGCTTCAGCCGCGAAGAAGGCTGGTTTTATTCGCGGCTGAAGCCGCTCCCACGGATTTATTGTTTTCCTATAGGTCATCGCGGGCATGGCCCGCTCCTACCCCAATCCATGAACTAACGGGTTTTAGCGATCCCGGTCCAGCGTGTGTTGCCCTGGTGCTGTTCCTGCGCATGGGCCTCGACGTCCTTTTCCGCCGCCTCACGGGTGGCGTGACATCCTGGGCCGAACCAGCCTTCGAGGTTGTGCAGGCTGTGGGTACAGATGGCATAGTAGGGCTTGTCCTGCGGACAGGCGCCGGCCTCCGGGTAGTTGCCCATGGCGAGGGCGTGGGCGGGTAGTATGATGCAGAACAGAACGGCGGCCAGGATGCGCATCAAATATACAACCGCCGCAGTTCGGCCTCGGGTACGCTGCGTTCCCAGGCATCGTGAAAATACTTCAGCAATTGCCGGGCCTCGCCTGGATTGTAGAACTCTGCCGTGCCCTCGAAACGTGCGCCGTGGGCGCGACGCAAAATCCCCACTTCGTCGACCACCATGAAGCTGTCGATGCGATCCTGATCCTCTTCCGCTGCGCGGTGGATGAACACGTGGCTGCTGATACGCCGTGCCAGCTCGACGATGCGGTGGCCACGGGTGATGGCGGTGCCGGGATCTTTGAGCAGGATGTAGACCTTGGAGCGGGTGTTGTGAATCGCCAGCTGCTTGACGGCCTCGATGAAGTCGCTGGTGTCGTACAGGACCGGGTCGAGATTCTGCGTGAACAGGTGCAGTGAGCGGTGTGCCTGCTGCACCAGGCTCAGCGCCGCGTCGCGGTTGTCGGCGCGGGTCTGCAGATAGAGGATGTCTCGGCTCTCGCCCAGTATTTGTGCCGACAGGTCCAGCGTCGCTTCGGGCTCGGCTATCGCGGATTCGGGCAGCATCCTCTGCATACGCTGGTGCAGGATGCCGGCATCCATGAACACTTCGCCAACGGTGTAGAAGCCCTGTTGTTGATAAAACCTCAGGGCCTGGGTCTGAGCGTCCAGCTCGACGCTTGCCAGACGCATTTTCTGTGCAATAGCGATCAGCGCCGAGAGCAGGGCGCTGCCTATGCCCTGGTGCCGCCATGGCGGCAGCACCGCCATGCGGCCGATGTGGCCATCGGGCAGCAGGCGGCCGGTGCCGATGGGGCGGTTCTGCTCATCGAAGGCCAGCACATGGGCGCAGCTGTCGTCCAGGCCATCCCATTCCAGCTCTTCCGGTACCTGTTGTTCGTTGATGAAAATGGCTTCACGCAGGGCGCGGAGTTCTCTTTCCGCCGACTGCCAGCTGACGCGTTCGATGCGAATCCTTTTTTTCATTGTTCACCGTCCTTTGGTAGTTCGATATAACCGGAGTTGTAGAGCTGGCAGAGCAACTGGCCGAATTGCTCGTCGTTCAGGGACGTGCCAAGTTCGCCGGCGGTGATCTCGCGGCGGTCGCAGAGCAGGGCCACGGGCTTCGTGAGCGCCCGCGACAGCGGCCGGGCCTGACCATCGACGAACAGTGTAATCTCATCCGCGCCGTCATCGATGAAGGAGAAGCGGGCGTATTCGCTGCGCCACAGTGCGCCGGTGGCGTGCAACTGCTGCAGAAACTCATCCGTGGATAGCGGTTGCTCCGGCGGCACGGCGGTTTGCCCGGATTTGCTCTCGGTGATATAGCGGCCGAACCACTGGTCGATGGCGTCGTTATCGGCCATGGCGTCGCGAATGATGCGCCGCACACGTGTGCGTGCGCCGGCGGTGATTTCGCCGGGGTGGGTCTGTAGCGGCAGATCGGGGTCGTGATAGCGCTGGCGATCATTCAGCCCGCTGGCGATCTCGTCGAGAAAGCCGGTGAGCAGCTCGCTCACCGTCGGCGTGCGGAAGCCCACGGAGAAGGTCATACAGTCATCCAGGGCCACGCCGTAGTGGGCCACGCCGGGCGGCAGGTAAAGCATGTCGCCCGGCTCCAGCACCCATTCATCCGTGGGCTGGAAGTCACGCATGATGCGCAGATCAATGCCGGGGATGACGTTGTCGTCGGCCACCGGGTCGGTGCTGATCTGCCAGCGGCGCTGGCCCAGGCCCTGGATCAGGAACACGTCGTACTGGTCTATGTGCGGGCCGACGGAGCCGTGCGCCGGCGCATAGCTGACCATGATGTCGTCGATGCGCCAGTTGGGGATGAAGTTGAATTGTTCGAGCAGCGTGACCAGCTCCGGCAGGTATTTGTTGCACTCCTGCACCAGCAGGGTCCAGTGGGTCTCGGGCAAGTGGGCGAAGCGGTCTTCGTCGAAGGGGCCGTTCTCCAATGCCCAGGGTTGTGGGCCATCGCATTCCAGCACGATGCGGGATTCCACTTCCTCTTCACAGGCCAGGCCGGCCAGTTCGTCCGGGCTGATGGGGCTGGTGAAGCCGGGCAGGGCGTTTTTCACCAGCAGGGGCTTTTTCTGCCAGTGGTCGGCGAGAAATCGGGCGGGGTTGAGTCCGCCGAGCAGGGGTCTGTGGTCGGTCATGTGAACTAGTTTACGCTATTGGATTGGGAATTGATGACTGGGTCTGAAGTGAATGCGTAAAAAAATCCGGGCAAAAAAAAGGCTGCACGGTGGGGTTGTGCAGCCTGGAGAGGAGGTTGAAGTGCGGCGACGAATCACTAAGGGAGGGGAGGAGTTGCCGCCACACTTCAGAATTAGATTATCCGGGTTCAAACTGAATATTCAGTGAATCATTTCGCTATATTATGAATTAATGAATTCTTGTTTAGTGATTAAGGGGCATTTATCGAGGCAAAAAAAAAGGGGCACTGCGTGCCCCTATAAAGGGAGAGTAATGTCATGGCCGGCCTTGGGGGCAAGCCCGGCCATACATTAGTTATAGCAGCCTTCGTGCCAATTCCTGGTGGGTGGTTTCATGCGGCTTTTAGGGCGGATTCTCCCCTCTGTCTGGTCAAATCTCCGTCAGATTGATGGTTTTCCGTTAGCGACCTGACCAGAATTTGACGGTCGGGGGTCAGATGCTGGCGGCTTGCTGCGCGGCATTGCCGATGTAGCTGGCCGGGGTCAGGGCCAGCAATCGATCCTTGGCCTCCTGCGGGATATCCAGGGTGCTGACGAAGGCCTGCAGGCGCTCGCGATTGATGCCGGTGCCGCGGGTCAGTTCCTTCAGTTTTTCGTAGGGCTTCTCGATGCCGTAGCGGCGCATCACCGTCTGCACCGGCTCGGCCAGCACTTCCCAGCAGTTGTCGAGATCTTCGTTGAGTCGTGTGGGGTTCAGCTCCAGCTTGTCCATGCCCTTCAGGCTGGACTGGTAGGCGATGGTGGAGTGCGCCACGCCCACGCCCAGGTTACGCAGCACGGTGGAGTCGGTCAGGTCGCGCTGCCAACGGGACACCGGCAGCTTGGCGGCCAGGTGGTCGAAGATGGCGTTGGCCAGGCCCAGATTGCCCTCGGAATTCTCAAAGTCGATGGGGTTGACCTTGTGCGGCATGGTGCTTGAGCCCACCTCGCCAGCGACGGTCTTTTGCTTGAAATAGCCCAGTGAGATGTAGCCCCACACGTCGCGGTCGAAGTCGAGCAGGATGGTGTTGAAGCGGGCCACGGCGTCGAAGTATTCGGCGATGTAGTCGTGCGGCTCGATCTGGATGGTGTAGGGATTGAATTCCAGGCCCAGGCCGGTGACGAAGTCCTCGGCGATGGCCGGCCAGTCCAGCTCCGGGTAGGCGGAAATATGGGCATTGTAGTTGCCCACCGCGCCGTTGATCTTGCCCAGCAGCGGCACCGCGGCCAGCTGTGTGCGCTGGCGTGTCAGGCGCGCGGCGACGTTGGCGAATTCCTTGCCCACGGTGGTGGGGGAGGCGGTCTGGCCGTGGGTGCGTGACAGCATGGGCTGCGCGGCGTGTTCGTGGGCCATGGCGCGCAGGGCGTCGATGAGTTCGTCCATCTGTGGCAGCAGGGCCTGGGTGCGGGCCTCGCGCAGCATCAGGGCGTAGGACAGGTTGTTGATGTCTTCGGAGGTGCAGGCGAAGTGGATGAACTCGCTTACCGCCTCCAGTTCGGCGTTGCCGGTGATCTTCTCTTTCAGAAAGTACTCCACCGCCTTCACGTCGTGATTGGTGGTGCGCTCGATGTTCTTCACTCGCTGCGCATCTTCCTCATGGAAGTTGTCGATGATGGCGTCGAGCAGCCGCGTGGCGTGTTTGCTGAAGGCCGGTACCTCGGGGATGCCTGGGTTTGCCGCCAGCATTTGTAACCAGCGAACCTCCACCAGAACGCGGTGCCGGATCAGGCCATATTCGCTGAAGATGGGCCGCAGATCGGTACATTTAGCACCGTATCGGCCGTCAATGGGGGAAATCGCCGTCAAGCTGCTGAGATCCATGGGGACTCCGGAAATCTGAATGGGGTGAACGGGAAAAACGGGCCCGAATGATACACCATTCGCCGCCCGCGTTCGCCTGCGCGGGTGTGCATCGGCTATAATCGACGGCCATTTGCCGCCCGAATCCCGCGGCATCGACAACAACCTCGTAGGAGCGGACCCCCGGGCCGCGATAGTTTCTCGCACCCTGGTCATCGCGGCCCGGGAGTCCGCTCCTACAACTACAGGAAAAAACATGCTCGAAGCCTATCGTCAACACGTTGAAGAACGCGCCCAACAAGGCCTGCCGCCCCTGCCGCTGAATGCCGAACAGGTAGCGGATCTGGTCGAGCTGCTGAAAAATCCTCCCGCCGGTGAAGGGGAGACACTGGTCGAGCTGCTGACCCATCGCGTGCCACCGGGCGTGGATCAGGCCGCCTATGTAAAGGCCGGCTTTCTCGATGCCGTGGCGCGTGGCGAGATTGCCTGCCCGCTCATCGACCGCAAGCGCGCCACCGAACTGCTGGGCACCATGCTCGGCGGCTACAACATCGAGCCGCTGGTGGGCCTGCTGGATGATAACGACATGGCGCCCGTCGCCGCCCATGCGCTTTCGCGCACCCTGCTGGTGTTCGACGCCTATCACGATGTCGTCCGCAAGGCCAAGAGTAACCGCTGGGCCAGGGAAGTGGTGGATGCCTGGGCCAATGCTGACTGGTTCACCCGCCGCGAGCCGCTGCCCGAGGCCATCACCGTCACCGTTTTCAAGGTGCCGGGTGAAACCAACACCGACGACCTGTCGCCGGCCTCCGAGGCCTGGAGCCGCCCGGACATCCCCCTGCACGCCAAGGCCATGCTGGTCAGCAAAATGCCCGATGGGCTGAAAAAAATCGAAGAGCTGAAGGGCAAGGGCCACCCGCTGGCCTATGTAGGCGACGTGGTGGGCACCGGTTCATCGCGCAAGTCGGCCATCAACTCCGTGTTATGGCACATGGGCAATGACATCCCCTTCGTGCCCGGCAAGCGCCAGGGTGGTGTCGTGCTGGGCGGTGCCATCGCACCCATTTTCTTCAATACCGCTGAAGACTCCGGTTGCCTGCCCATCGAGTGCGATGTGTCCAAACTGGCAATGGGCGACGTTATCACCATCCACCCCTACGCCGGCAAGATCACCAACGAGGCCGGTGAAACCCTCTCTACCTTCACACTCAAGCCCAGCACCCTGGCCGATGAAATGCGCGCCGGTGGCCGCATCCCGCTGATCATCGGCCGCTCGTTGACGGACAAGACCCGCGAGGCCTTGGACCTGGCGCCCGCCGATGCCTTCATTCGTCCGCAGGCCCCCACCGATTCCGGCAAGGGTTACACCCTGGCGCAGAAGATAGTGGGCCGCGCCTGTGGCGTGGAGGGCGTGCGCCCCGGCACCTATTGCGAGCCGCGTATGACCAGCGTCGGCTCCCAAGACACCACTGGCGCCATGACTCGCGACGAACTCAAGGAGCTGGCCTGCCTCGGCTTCTCCGCCGACCTGGTGATGCAGAGCTTCTGTCACACCGCCGCCTATCCCAAGCCGGTAGACATCAGGCTCCAGCACGAACTGCCCGAATTCATTCAGACCCGCGGCGGAGTGTCCCTGCGCCCCGGCGACGGCGTCATCCACTCCTGGCTCAACCGCATGATCCTGCCTGACACCGTCGGCACCGGTGGCGATTCCCACACCCGCTTCCCCATCGGTATCAGCTTCCCCGCCGGTTCCGGCCTCGTTGCCTTCGGCGCTGCGCTGGGCGTGATACCGCTGGACATGCCGGAATCCGTACTGGTGCGTTTCAAGGGCGAGATGCAGCCCGGCGTCACCCTGCGTGACCTGGTCAACGCCATCCCCTACGTTGCCATCCAGAAGGGCCTGTTGACGGTGGAAAAGGCCGGTAAGAAAAACGTCTTTTCCGGTCGCGTGCTGGAAATAGAGGGTCTGCCGGACCTCAAGGTAGAACAGGCCTTCGAGCTTTCCGACGCCTCCGCCGAACGCTCCGCCAACGGCTGCACCGTGCGTCTGAACAAAGCGCCCATCATCGAATTCCTCAACTCCAATATCACCCTGCTCAAATGGCTGATCGCCAACGGCTACGAAGACAAACGCACCCTGCAACGCCGCATCGACGCCATGCAGGCCTGGCTGGACAACCCGCAACTGCTGGAACCCGATGCCGATGCCCAATACGCCGAGGTCATCGAGATCGACCTCAGTGAGATCACCGAACCGCTGCTCGCCTGCCCCAATGACCCGGACGACATCAAGCCCCTGTCCGAACTGGCCGGCGAAAAGATCGACGAAGTGTTCATCGGTTCCTGCATGACCAACATCGGCCATTACCGCGCGGCGGGTAAAGTGCTTGAAAACAGCGGTGCAGTACCGACCCGCCTGTGGATCGCCCCGCCCACCAAGATGGACGCCCACCAGCTGACGGAAGAGGGCTACTACGCCATCTTCGGCCGCGTCGGCGCCCGCACCGAAATGCCCGGCTGTTCCCTGTGCATGGGCAACCAGGCGCGCGTCGCCGATGGCGCCACGGTGGTTTCCACCTCCACCCGCAACTTTCCCAACCGCCTGGGCAAAGACGCCAATGTCTATTTGTCGTCAGCCGAACTGGCCGCCGTGGTCGCCACCCAGGGCAAGCTGCCCACGGTGGAGGAATACATGGCTGCGGTGAAACACCTGCAACCCATGGAAGGTGAAATTTATCGTTACCTCAATTTCCATGAAATCGCGGAATACAAGGATGTCGCAGACAAGGTGATTCCGGTGACGATAGCCTGAAATAACAAAACCGGGCTAATCAAACCCGCTTGGCCAAATGGCGAGCGGGTTTTTATGTTCCCGGAAACCAATATTTTTCGTAACATCATATCGTCATGCCGGGCTTGCCCCGGTATCCAGGATGCAATTGAAACCACCGGGTTCCGGAAAAGAAAGGTAGCCCGGGTTGAGCCCGCGAAACCTGGGAGATATAACTACAGGGAGCGTGTAATAATGTCACCAGAAAATTCGCGTAGGGTGGGCACTGCCCACCAGAAATATCTGGATAAGATAAAATGGTGGACGATGCCCACCCTACGCAGCTCGCAGACTGCTTAACGGATGTATCCTTACACCTCCTTTATACCGTAAGCCGGAGCGGCGGATTGAATCGGTTGCATATCACGATTGCGATAAAACAGCCCCCAACGGACTCACCACCGCGTTGCCTCCCCGGTTTAGAACATGAGTATAAATTTGAGTGGTACGCACGTCCTTGTGGCCAAGTTGCTCCTGCACCGTTCTGATATCCATGCCGCGTTCCAGTAAATGTGTGGCAAAGGAATGGCGCGACGTATGGCAGCTGGCCGGTTTGTGAATCCCCGCCTTGCGGATTGCCTGTTTAACTGCGCGTTGAATGGCTTTCTCATCAAAATGATGCCGCCGCTCCACCCCCGAGCGTGGGTCAACGCTGCGTCGGCTGGACGGGAACACGTATTGCCAGGCCCACTCCGTGGGCGCATTCGGATATTTATTCGCCAAGGCATGTGGAAGGTAAACACTGCCAAAACCATCCGCTAAATCCTTATCGTGTGTCTGTTGCCGATTCGCCAGATGCCGTTGCAAAGGTACGATCAACTCATCCGACAAGGTCACCACCCGATCTTTCCCACCCTTGCCATTGTGCACATATATTGCGCGACGTAAAAAATCGAGATTCATCACCCGTAAGCGCAAACATTCCATTAGCCGCAAACCAGAGCCGTACATCAAACAGGCCGCCAGCCAATAGACTCCATCCAACGTCTTCAAAACCGCCTGCACCTCTTCACGTGTCAATACCACCGGAATCTTTTGGCGTACTTTTGCACGTGCCACCCCGCTTAAATCCTCAATGGGTTGATCCAGCACCGCACGATACAGAAACATCAGCGCATTAAAAGCCTGGTTCTGCGTGCTGGGCGCAACATTTCGATTCACTGCCAAGTGCGTCAAAAATGCCGATACTTCCCGGGCGCCCATCTCACGCGGATGCCGTTTATTGTGAGAATAGATAAAGCGCTTAACCCAGCCGATATAAGTCTTCTCCGTACTGCGACTGTAATGACGCACACGAATGGCATCAGAAACCGAACACAGAAACGGTGAAGAATAGCGTGTCGAATCCATGACAATATCCCCTTAAACCCCTGCGGGTCGAATTCCCCGCAGTTTGCTGCGGGGTAGCTTATGATACTGGTATAATATACAGTACTTTTTCGAGCCGGTCATTGCAAGCGGAATATTCCCCCACTTTGGGGTATTACCACACCGAATATCCCGCGCACGCCCAAATATCCCAAGAAGAAAAATATTCACAAAGCTCTTATAAGCTGTTGAATACAATATATTTTTAATGATAACGGCGAAAATGGTGCACGCTAATTTAGCAGGTGTTTAGCGGAAGCTACCGTGCATGATATCCCCCAGAATGTCTTATTTCTCCGTTCAATATTCGGTGAGGGGTGTGGGGTGTACGCCCGAGGCGGAAAACACAATGATGTAACTGATTGATTATTTAGCAGGTTTGTAGGAGTATTCGGTGAGGTCAGGAATAACCAGCGAATAAATCACCGGATTTCGGGGCGGGGTTATCCCCCACTTTGGGGTCCATTAAGCGTTAGAGCAAAATAAAATAACAACAGGGTTTCAAGCATGTCTTTATTAAGAGAAATACAGGATGCGGCAATAAGCTCGGATGTTGAGCTAGCAACGCTACTTAGAAAATGTAAGGTGTTGGCGGCACGATTGGGTAATAAAGAATTCAAACTCTGGGTAGATAATGAGTTAAATGGGTATAAAGGTACAACTAGATCGGAAGAGCGTCGTGTAGGGAAAGAGTGTAGATCTCGGTGGTCGCCGTATCATTAAAAAAAAAAGAAGAACAACAAAAAAAAAAAAAAGAACAAATGAAACGTCCATGACGACACCCAGCCACACGAACGATCCCACAGACACAATATACC
>CAJVYS010000050.1 GCA_913009875.1 uncultured Gammaproteobacteria bacterium
CCAAGATGCATGAGAGCACTCGTCGGGTCGCGGGTAACATGCCGACAATGAGTCTGTATGAGGAATACATCATGCGCCGTATGTTGATTGTTTTTTTTTTTTTTTCAAGCAGAAGACGGCATACGAGATATATCAGTGTGACTGGAGTTCAGACGTGTGCTCTTCCGATCTTGCCCAATGTCCTACAATTGGATAAATAATTGAGACAAGCACGATGCAAAAGGCAATGAATGAGAAAAACTTTATTCTTTCTGAAACCGCACCTGAGACGATATGCGCTGAGGCTGCTACAAACATGAGCTGAAAGAAAACTTTTGCATAAAGAGGCAGCGCCGCCCAACCGAGGGCACTGTAATCGCCGTAATAATACTCACCAACTTCCGGGCTGTTATCTTCTCCTGACAGCATCCAGCCGGTTGTTCCCATGAATGAGTTTCCATCGCCAAACATCAAACCAAAACCAACCAGCCAGAAACTTAGACTTGCAATAGCAAATATGACGATATTCTTTGCAAAGATATTGACGGTATTCTTCGCCCGGCAAAGTCCAGCCTCGAGCATTCCGAATCCTGCATTCATCATAAAGACTAAAACTGCCGCTAGTATGACCCATACGGTATCGAGCGATATCGCAATAATCGCTATATTCTCAGTAGAAATCATTGTCGATAACCTCTTGTCTATTTTTGTCCATAACGGTTGTCCGATTCTTCTTCAGGCATTAGTGAACTCGAGTTCGGTGAGGCCACAATTGATCTAAAACTTTTTTCGTGACATTGCTGGCAGGCATCGATGGCATCGGCGGAAAGGAACTTGATTAGCCGGTTTCCTGCTGTGTGTCCCTTGTGGCAGGTGGTGCACGAAACTTTATCCATTGGCCAGTGCTTTACTTCCGCATGAAATACCGCATCCTGATCACCTTGCCCCACCTTGCCGCGAGTATGACAGCCGAGGCAGACTTTTCCGCTGGGCAGTTTTCCCCTGGCTTGTCGGGATTGATGGCAGGCTTCACAGCCAGAATCTGTGCCCCTTTCTCTAAATACAGCTCCATGGAACCCGGCAAGTGTGTTAATTTCATGGCTAGATGCAGCGAAGTCATCCGTAAGCTCGCTGTGTAAGTGACATCGAAGACAGCTTTCATCACCGCCCGCCGCAGTGGCAGGCAGCAGAAATACAAGCAGTGTTGCTATTAAAAAGATTATCGGATTTAAATTATTCCTCACCGGATCTTTCCTTCTTCGACTCAATCTCTACCAGTTCAAGTGGATGGTCATGTTTCATGACATTGAGATTCGTCCTGCCGGTTAGCCAGGACTTGTCCATGGGAAAAACATCGGGATTCAGAAATACATGGTAGAAGTGCTGCACGAAGATAACCAGCACCGCCAGAATTGCTTCCCAGCCGTGAATCAATTGTGAATAAAAAACAATTTCAAGCGGAATTTGGCTTGCGAGCGGAGAAAAATTCCACATAACAAGTCCCGTTGAGATGACGATAAACCCACCGATAACTGTGGCCCAGTATTCAACTTTTTGATACCAGGTGTACCGGTACATCAATGGCATTTTATCCGTTCGCCCAAACAAATAGCTGGTATGCAAAAATGCGTCGATTAGATCTTTCTTGGAAAGAAAGATCTTTCCTGGTGGCTTTAGTTTGAGCAGATAAGGCAGAAGATGAATCACCGCGAGCAGCATAAATACAATTGCCGCAATGCGATGAATGACAGAACGCAACTCCTCGCCGCCCGACAGCCAAACCGCAGCTTCCGACAGAACTGATTCAGGAAACTTCAGTGAAAGCCCAGTCGCTGCCAAAACAATAAAAGAAAGGGCCCAGAAAAAATGCTGTAGACGCCAGGAAACCGAGAAACGCTTAACACTCTTTTTTCGGTCATTATCGTATGTGGAAGCGCCGTCCTTGGTCTTTTTAATGTAATCCCGGGTTGAAAGCAGTGTGAAGAATCCAACAATGCCGATAATCATTGAAAGATAGGTCGAGTTAATCAGGGAAGCAATCGAGAACGGCCCGGCGGTTACCGGATCTCTAAAATGTGTGACTTTTCGCGTGGAATCCTGGCTTAGGTTTTGTATCAGGATGGTATCCGCCCCAGCACCTGCACTCATGGCCTCACCATGGCAACCAGCACACATGCCACCGACATTATTAGAATGAATAAGCGAGGCTATATTATCGGTGGGTAACTCATGACCTCGATGGCAGTAGATGCATGTAGGCGCCAGGGTGTTCCCCAAGTAAAATTGTTTGCCATGAAAGGTCTGCATATAAGAACCGCGCGCATCCTTATGACATTTTCCGCAGGTTTTAACGTCACTGCCTCGGTAGAGCTTCGATGATTTACTGGTAACTAATGGCGCAGAATGAGGGTCGTGACAATCAATACAACTCACGCTTGGAGTTTCGCTACTCGCATTTGCCAATCCATGAACACTGGCCTTGAATTCCGTCAGCCTATCCTTATGGCAACTCCCACAAATATCGATAAAATAGGCCTTGTTCCCTTTGCTCGCAGGTTTTTTCACCATGGCGGCGTGGGCATCGTCCTGTTTTTCTGCCGTAATCGCTGCGTAATAGTCCTGGCCTTTCACGTCTTGTTTCAGGTGACAATCAATACAAGTCACACCTTCTGCTGCATGGCGGCTTGTTAACCAGGACTTGACGGATTCATATCTAGCAGAGCGCTTGGCCGCATCGTGACACTTTTGGCACTCTTCAGAATTATCTTTGGCGCTAATCGCAGTGATAGATGTGGTGCCGGTATCATTGCCGTAATCTGATGTCTGAGCTATAGCAACGGAGAACCACAGGCTGGCCAACAGTATGAATGCGGCCCTGAACATTATTGGTGTTGTCCTTCTGTCGGTGCTTCTACAGGAGAATGGCTGAACGATATGTCCGGGCACGCCCAGTGCCCCTCGTTTGCCACGACAGATTCAGTAAATAGATGATCTGTTTGGGCCCCACTCTTTGTGCTGACCACGCCACTTATACTTGCAATAAGGCCTGCAAAAAAACCTGGCTCAATCACTTTTTTTGTCGAGTGTGTGGACGTATAGGTACCATGACAGCTCAAGCACAATGCCTCTCTTTTGATAGATTGCAGATCTGTGACGCTGTGATAACCGTGAGTATCACCGGGGTCATATACTGCCTTGCCATTTACTACAGACTCAACACTGTGACATGTGATACAGGTGACGCCACCACGATGTGTTCTTCCCTTTAAGACGTCACTTGTTGCTATAAAGGCATTGCCGCTAATCACTTCACCAGGTGCATGGCAGTCGAAGCAATAGGTACCACTATTGGTTTGTTTTTTTTCCAGATAGTCTTCCAGGCAGCGCCGGAAGAGCTGACTGTTCACTGAATTGGCATGGGCGGAATCCTGCCATGTGTCAAAATTAGACACATGACAACTCCCGCAACTCTCAGCACGAGGTAGGCCTTTGGCCTGTACCGCCAGACTTGAAGAGAGCAGGCAGAGGAAAATCACTAGCGGCCTCATGCGCATTACTCGCCGAAATCGACCTTCTCTGCCTCGATATCAAGCTCTTTTTCCAGTTTATCCAAGCGTCGCAATTGGTTTGCCTCGTTCTTTATCCTGGACAGCTTTAATTTCATCGGTGCATTACCGTACCAATGTGTCCAATCGGGACTGAAATGGTAGGCGCCTTTCCAGGCATGCACGAGATCAAATTTATACAACTCAAAAAACAAGGCTTCAATACCTGATGTTTGCTCATAGAGCTGGTGCCCAGTCAGCATCAGCTTTTTGCCAACAAAGGGATTTTCCGGCCGGTCTTCCGGCATGGGGTTCAATAAACCATCATTGTAAAGTTCTTTGACGACCTTGAGGGCCTCACCCGCTACAGCATCACTGGCGATTTTAATACCGTCCGCAATTGCCAATTTGTGTTCGGCAAAGCGCTTGGAATGGCAGTCCATGCAAATGGCCACCATTTTTGCCCGTTCCCGCTTGTAGGTTTCCGCGGTAATCTCGTTCATCAAGATACCGTTAGGGCTTTTGCTGTATTTTGCACCAGAATCCTTGTTGCCGATAAACTTGCCCTGTGATGCACCCCCCAGAGTCAGGCCTTGACTCACATCATGGTTGCCCGCCTTCATGTGGCAGGTGACACAGGTCGGCGTTCTGCCGCCTTCTTCAACACCCTTGCCCTCGATGTTGAATATGACACCGTGTTTCGATGATTCATAATAATCCAACTGCGCGTGGTCCGGCCCCATGTGACAAGTACCACAGGCACTGGGGTCAAGTGCTTCCTTGGCATCAAACTTGTGCCGGGTATGACAGGAATCGCATTTGTCTTCCACGCTGTGACAACCACCACAAGCGCCTTCCTTCATTTCTTCATATTGGGCAAGAAAACGGCCTGCACCACCTCCTTTGCCACCGGATGCCACCTTTACGCTCCAGGCAATGGAATGTTTACCAGCCCGGTGTTGCATAGTTTCGGAGGCATGGCAGGTGCCGCAGGTATCGGGTGTGGGCATAATGAGATTGCTGTGGTCGTTGTGACAGCTTTCACAGCCGACATCGTTTTCATAATGCTTGCTGTCTTCCCAATCCTTGACGGCGAAAGGCGTCAATAGCTTGTGGCATTTCACACAATCTTTGCCGGCACCCTCGACCACGGGCGGCGTATAATTCTTGGGGTTGCTGTAACCATCTTTGACCTCTTTCCATTTTTCCGTAATGGCCACATTCCTCTCTGGATAGTGATCGATAGGCCTGGGCACATCATCACCTGCAACCGCCGCCTGAAGAAAAGCACCACCAAAAACGGCTAATGAAACACTGGTGACAAAAAATCGTATCGTGCTGTGAATCATGACGCTCCCTAAACTAAAAAATAGATAAAAAGTCGCACTAAATCATTCAGGTAATGCGGCCTCTGGCTGTGGAGAGGTGTTGCACACTATTTATTGTTGTTAATTACGATGAATGCCAGCATGATTGATGCCAGAACTAAAAATCCCCGATAAATCAAAGGCGTATATAATTCATGCCTATTTGCCTTGCACTATGAGGGTGCAATGCCGCGAGTCGGTGCAAGAATTGAGTCAGTCTGGTGCGCGATGACGCTGTAATCGCGAAAGCTTCATGATGAAAAGCTTGTAATTCTGAGCTGGTGCCACTCAGGGGTGGGGTATAGCGTAGCTTGTTTACAATAGGGGCTTGTCGGACTTAGGTAATCGTCGAGAACATGGTGGGAAAGCAAAGACAAAAGGTCATGATTTTGAGGCGCATGGTGGGTCTACGCAACGAAAATCAGCGGCATTTTGACCGCTCTCCCATCAGCGTAGTAGATTATTCCTAAGTCCGACAGGCGCATAGATGGGGCGTCAGTCAAATCCCACTTCTATTGCTTTGCACAGAAAGCGCATGAACGGCGAAGCCCGTTCAAAATGCCCAACGGTGGTGCGTAATAAATCCGCTGACAGTACGGCCTTCTTATTCAGTTCGCACACACCGATAAAATCCTTGCGCTTCAGGTCTTCCACTAACGGGTGATCTCTGGAGAAGCCGCGGGGTGCATTTTTCAGTGACTCACCACTCAAGCCGTAGGTGTGGCTGAAGCCGGTATCGTTGCGTGCGGTCAGCCACTGATCCGCCTTTTCATCGATGGCGTCACGGATTTTCCCCAGTGTCATGGGATCCGGTCGCCAGATACCAACGCCAAAATAATAGCTGCCGGGCTCGATGTGCAGGTAGTAGCCCGGCGCGTGGACGTCCTTGCCTGCATCGTGGCGAAACTGGATGCCGATATTGGTTTTATACGGTGTTTTGTCTTTGCCGAAGCGCGTGTCCCGATAGATACGCATCAGCGAGCCCCCCATTTTTTTCGGGATAGCCTGAAAACGTGGTGAGATCAGCTGAAGTGCGGGGGCGATATCTTCAATAAATGCCAGAGCCGGTGCGCGAACCAGTTTTTCATAGCGCGGCTTGTTATCATTAAACCATTCGCGG
Organism: uncultured Gammaproteobacteria bacterium; assembly: GCA_913009875.1. GTDB lineage: Bacteria > Pseudomonadota > Gammaproteobacteria > SZUA-152 > SZUA-152 > DRQN01. The sequence goes on from CAJVYS010000050.1 coordinate 6,012, forward strand.
TTGTTGTTGGCAGACAGTTGGCAAAGAAAATCCAGTGTGTCCTGGTTGAAGTATTGGCGGGTCATTGTCCCATTCTCTGTGGTGAGAGAGACCTGAAGTTTAGCAGGTGGTTGAACTCCGTGCCCCGCCAATTCTGATCCTTTGAGGGGGGTGTGCCCAGTTCGAAGTTGCTGGAATATGGGTTGGTAATCTTATGGATGGGGGCAGGGCTTTATCATTGTCAAATGAATTAGTCGTGCACTATTTGTTTTTCTGCTAATGTTGTCGGAATGATACAGAGCTTCTAACGCACTCAAGGAACACGTGGTGCCAATAGTTGGCAGGTCAATACACATCAGTATTCATTAAATCAAAATAATAATAGTGTTGATTGTTCGCTTGAGGAAGTTACCCCCGGCACTAAAGGGGCTGAGATTTACGCCCATACTGTTGTCATATTATCTTTTTTTAAATTAAATTATTCGCAAGCAAGGATCTCTACTGTCTTGGGATTCTTTACACAGACTGTACTCTTTAATTGGCGCGATAGTTTACCAAAATAGGTGGGCACTGTTCAGCGGCTTGCTGATGTTCTATCTTGTTACACTACTGTCCCGTTAACTTGATTTTGTTTTGCTGTAGTTGGCGTAGCGCTTGAGCAGCAGAATACCCAGAAGCATTGGGGACATGAATATCGATAACATCTCTCGTCAGGGCCTGCCCCGCGTAGCGTTTTGGGCATTCCGGCGTAGGCCGGAATCCAGCGGTTTCAACGGCTTACTGGATACCGGGTCAAGCCTGGTATGACGATGTGGAGTTAACGGGGCAGCAGTGATCTTGTTATTATTCTGTTAAGGGCACTTCTATTAATTGCTTGCGGCCTCTACGCAGAGGCCACAAGCAATTAATAGAAGCGCCTACAAGACCACCACACGTAATTATTTTATTTCAACTGGCCGGATATGTTGAACGGATATGTGGTGGTTAATGCTGAGCCGAAATAAGGGGGAACTTACAGGATATGCTCCCCCCAACCTGTCGCTGCTGAAAGACGGGGATTATTAACAGCCCGTCAGGAAGGGTCTGTTGCGGTGTGGCCTGAAAGTTTCTCTTTTATCATTTTTCTGAGTCTGTCCCGGCAGTCCATTATCTTGCATTCGCCAGCGTACCGGCAACTAAGCTGGATGTCGCGGATGTCCTCGTCCTTGATATCCAGCATGGAGACCAGGGCGATCTCCTCCTTTGCACGCTCGGTCTTTGCCTGGGCAATCAGGGCAACGGTAGAACAACCGTCGATGAAGCGCTTTTTTGCATAGAATGCAATTCGCTCGAAGTCATAGTCTCCGAGGCAGTCTGGTCTGTCGTGGGGCATGGGGCGGGCCGCTCTGGAATGGCTGGAGATGTGGCCTGAAAAGGCTACCATTCGTAGTGACTGTGGATTTGATATAGATCAAGGAAGGTGGCTCGGGGGGCGCGCCGGGAGAAATATATCCGCTTCCAGCGGTATAACCGGTATTGGACGTCAATCGGCTTTCTCCCTTGGGGCGGTTGAATCCGGCCCGGCAGTCTGCAACCATGCCTCAATGCAGATAACCTTTACCAAGATGCACGGCTTGGGTAATGATTTTGTGGTCATTGACGCCATCAGTCAGACCATTGATCTGAGCCCCGAGCAGGTGCGCCTCATTGCCGATCGCCATCGTGGTGTAGGCTGTGACCAGCTATTGCTGGTGGAACGGCCGAGATCGCCAGATGTGGATTTCCGCTACCGTATTTTTAATGCAGATGGCAGTGAAGTGGGGCATTGTGGTAATGGCGCACGCTGTTTTGCGCGTTTTGTGGTGGATCATGGCCTTACGGATAAGCGCGAGATTGCCGTGGAGACCTTTTCCAACGGTATCCAACTGCGTATCGAGGTGGATGGTCAGGTGACGGTCAATATGGGCGCGCCCCATTTTGAGCCGGCCGATATCCCTTTCGAGGCCGAAACATGTGCTGCAAAATATGCTCTGGCGCTGGAAGAGACCTCACTGGAGATCGGTGTCGTATCAATGGGAAACCCCCATGCGGTGATCCGGGTCGATGACGTGAACACGGCTGCGGTGGCCGAGTGGGGGCCACGTGTTGAAGGCCATCCCCGCTTTCCTGAGCGTACCAATGTGGGATTCATGCAGCCTGTTTCACGCCGGCAGATCCGCCTGCGGGTGTTCGAGCGCGGCAGCGGCGAGACCCGGGCCTGCGGCACCGGCGCCTGCGCCGCGGCAGTGGTGGCGCATTTGTGGGGGCTGGTGGATGACGAAGTGGCCGTTGACCTGCCGGGTGGGCGACTTCTGATACGATGGGCCGGAGGCGATGCGCCGGTATTCATGACCGGTCCCGCGGAAACCGTATTCGAGGGCAGTATCACGTTATGACGAGCGACATCCAGGACATCGACGAGCAGGCCGTGGCGGAGTATCTCCGTGACCACCGCGACTTCTTTGAGCACAATCTCTGGCTGCTGCCTGAGCTGTATTTGCCACACGAGTCCGGGGGGGCCATTTCGTTGGTGGAGCGGCAGGTGGCCATGCTGCGCACCCAGCATGAGACGCAGAAGACGCAGTTGGAAGAGCTGGTGCAGGTGGCGCGCGAGAATGAGCGCCTCAATACCCAGCTCCATCAGCTGACCCTGCTGCTGATGGGGTGCGAGGGCCTGGAGGGGCTGATGACCCTGCTCGTCAGCCGCCTGCGCCGCGACTATTCGGCCGATGTGGCGATCCTGCACCTGTTGGCGCCGCCACGGGATGAGCATCTGGCCACTCATGCCGAATTCGTGCGCGATACCGATACCTTCCGTGGCCCCTTCCAGCACATGCTCAGCACTGGCAGGCCCTTCTGTGGTCGTCTCAAGGAGGAGCAGCGGGAGATATTGTTTGGCGAACGGGCCGATGCCGTCGGCTCCGGCGTGGTGTTGCCACTGGGCAAGGAAGGGCGTGTTGGCCTGCTGGCCATCGGCAGCGGCGACACCAACCGCTTCACCCCTGGCAGTGATATCTCTTTCCTGACGCGCATGGCGCAGGTGATTGCCGCTGCCCTGGCCGGTCATCTCAGGCTGGAAACCGGCTAGCCCGTCAGGGCCCGGCTGCGGCCGATGCGTGACACCGAACAGCAATGGCTGGATCGCTATCTCGACCACCTGTTGTCCCAGCGCCGGTATTCCCCGCGTACCATCGATAATTATCGGCGTGACCTCAGCCGTCTGCTGAGCTTCTGCGAGGTCGAGGGCGTCAAGAGTTGGGCGGCATTGAGCACCCCGCAGATGCGGCAGTTTTCCGCCCAGGTCCACCGCCGGGGTCTCGGTGGCCGCAGTGTGGCGCGGCTGTTGTCCGCCGCGCGCAGTTTTTTTCACTATCTCGCCCGCGAGGGGCTCGTCACACAGAATCCCGTCACCGGTGTTAGTGCGCCCAAGTCACCGCGCAAGCTGCCGGAGCCGCTGGATACGGATCAGATGGCCCGCCTGCTGGCCATCGATGCCAGCGACCCGTTGGCGCTGCGGGATCTGGCGCTGATGGAGCTGCTGTATTCCTCCGGCCTGCGCCTGTCCGAGCTGGTATCCCTGGACATGGGACAGGTGGATCTGCGCGCCGGGGCGCTGCGCGTCACCGGCAAGGGTAACAGGCAGCGTGATCTGCCGGTGGGGCGTCATGCCGTTGCTGCTCTGCGGCGCTGGCAGGCGGTGCGTGGCGAACTGGCTGGAGCCGGCGAGCCGGCGCTGTTTGTCAGCAGACGCGGCACCCGCCTCACACCGCGTGCGGTGCAGGCGCGCCTCGCCAAATGGGGCCGGCAGCAGGGTATCGACAGCCATGTGCACCCGCACAAGCTGCGCCACGCCTTCGCCAGCCATCTGCTGGAATCCAGTGGCGATCTGCGCGCGGTACAGGAATTACTGGGGCATGCCGATATCAGTACCACGCAGGTGTACACGCACCTCGACTTTCAGCATCTGGCGCAGGTTTACGATCAGGCCCATCCACGGGCCAGGAAGAAGCCGTCATCGTCGGATTGAGTGGCGAATAGCCCTTCCCCTGCATTTCCTGGTAGAGCAGCGAATTATCCCGATCCCATGAAACCAAGCATCAAGACCCTCACGGTCAGGAATCTGATCACCTTCCTGCTGGTGCTGGTCACCATTCTGCTGGTGGTTACGGCCATCAATTTTCGTTACCTGTCGACCCGCGCGGTGGAGAATCACGCCCTGGTGGTGGCCGAACTGGTCAGGGCAGGGCTGACCGCGCACATGAAGGGTGACATCATGGACAAGCGTGGATATTTTCTGCGTGAAATCATGTCGCTGCACCAGATCAACCGCCTGCATATCATTCGCGGCGATGACGTGACGGCACAGTTTGGCCCCGGCACGGGGCTGGAAAAGGCCCAGGACCAAGCCGCGGGGAAGGTCTTCGAAACCCGCCAGCCGGTGTTTATTCTCGATGAACTTTCCGCCACGCCGACGATCCGCGCCATCATTCCCTATGTTGCCTTGTCTGCGGGGTCGCTGAATTGTCTGTCCTGTCACGAGGTAATGGAAGGCTCGGTGCTGGGCGCGGTGGATATTGAGCTGGATGTGACAGGGTACCGAAATCAGTCGTTGATGGTTCTGGGTGGCCTATTCATCATGATGGTGTTTTTCCTGTTGCTGATCCTGGTCAATACCTCGCGCACCATTCAGCGCTATGTGCAGGAACCGCTGGAGAGCCTGATCGACAATGCCATGACGGCCTACAGGAAACATCAGCCGGTCAACGCCGATCAGTTTGATACCAAGGAATTCGTCCATGTGGCGGATGAGATCAATCTGTTCAACAGTGAAATTATCGCCCACCAGGATCTCCTGCAAGAGAAGAACAGGGAGCTGCTGGCATTGAATGATGAGATCGAGAGCACCCTGCGCGAAACCGTCTACACCATGGGCGTGATCGAGGAGAAGCGCTCACAGGAGACCCATAACCACACCAAACGTGTGTCGCTCTACAGCCAGCTGCTGGCGCAAAAAATGGGGTTGCCGGGCAGGGACGTGGAATTGATTGCCGCCGCCTCACCCCTGCACGACATCGGCAAGCTGGGGGTGCCGGATGAGATCCTGCTCAAGCCGGGTGAGCTTGCCGATGAGGAGCGCAAGGTGATGCAGAACCACGCCAGCATCGGTTACAGCATGCTCAGCCACTCCAGGCGTGACATCCTCAAGGCCGCCGCCATTATCGCCCTGCAACACCACGAAAAGTGGGATGGCTCGGGTTACCCGCAGGGACTCAGGGGAGAAGATATCCATGTCTACGGTCGTATCGTAGGCCTGGCCGATGTCTTTGATGCCCTTATTTCAAGCCGCGTTTACAAGGATTCCTGGGAGATAGCGCAGGTCATCGAGTGGATCACGCAGCAGCGCGGCAAGCATTTTGATCCGCTAGTGGTGGAGGCCTTCCTCGCCTCGCTGGACGAATTCGTGGCCATCGCCCGGCGTTACCCGGCGGAGTAACGGGCCACGCCGCGGCCCGTCGAGGGCGGTGCCGATAGCCATTATGGTGTAAAATCCCTCCCTCTGTTTTTCACTGAGGATTCCACCTTGGAGCAATATCACGGCACAACCATTCTCTCCGTGCGGCGTAACGGCACGGTGGTGATTGGCGGCGACGGCCAGGTTTCGCTGGGTAATACCATTATGAAGGGCAATGCACGCAAGGTGCGGCGCCTGTATCACAACCGGGTTATCGCCGGTTTTGCCGGCGGCACGGCGGATGCCTTCACCCTCTTCGAGCGCTTCGAAGGCAAGCTGGAAAAGCACCAGGGACACCTCACCCGCGCGGCCGTGGAATTGGCCAAGGACTGGCGCACCGACCGCATGCTGCGGCGCCTGGAGGCCCTGTTATCGGTGGCCGATGGCACCGCCTCGCTGGTGATCTCGGGCAATGGCGACGTTATCGAGCCGGAGTACGACCTCATCGCCATCGGTTCCGGCGGCTCTTTTGCCGAATCCGCGGCGCGGGCGCTGATGCAGAACACCGAGCTGGATGCGCGCAGCATCTGCGAGAAGTCATTGAAGATCGCCTCGGAAATTTGTGTCTATACCAATGACCATTTCACCATCGAAGAACTGACAGGCGAATAAAACCTATGTCACAGATGACCCCCAGAGAAATCGTCCAGGAACTGGACAAGCACATCATCGGCCAGGCCGACGCCAAGCGCGCGGTGGCCATTGCCCTGCGCAACCGCTGGCGCCGCTCCCAGGTGAGCGACGACCTGAAGGGCGAGATCACACCCAAGAACATCCTCATGATCGGCCCCACCGGCGTTGGCAAGACCGAGATTGCGCGTCGTCTGGCGAGGCTGGCCAATGCGCCCTTCGTCAAGATTGAGGCGACCAAGTTCACCGAAGTGGGCTATGTCGGCCGTGATGTGGAGTCCATCATTCGCGATCTGGTGGAAATCTCCGTCAAACTGACTCGTGAGGTGGAAATGAACAAGGTGCGCTTCCGCGCCCAGGAGGCCGCCGAGGAACGCATTCTCGATATCCTGCTGCGTCCGGCCCGTAGCGGCTTTGGCCTTGATGGCGAGCCGGAACCGATCAGCGAGCAGGCCGCCAATACCCGGCAGAAATTCCGCAAGAAACTGCGCGAGGGCGACCTGGACGACAAGGAGGTCGAAGTGGAGCTTAGCGTCAGCCCCATGGGCGTGGAGATCATGGCCCCGCCCGGTATGGAAGAGATGACCAGCCAGTTGCAGGGCATGTTCCAGAATATCGGCAGTACCCGCACCAAGACCCGCAAGCTGCCCATCAAGGAGGCCTTCAAGCTGCTCACCGATGAAGAGGCTGGCAAGCTGCTCAACGAAGAAGACATCAAGATGCGTGCGGTGCAAAACGTCGAGCAGAACGGCATCGTGTTTCTCGACGAAATGGACAAGATCTGCAAGCGCGGCGAGAGCAGTGGTCCGGATGTCTCCCGAGAGGGCGTGCAGCGTGACCTGCTGCCGTTGGTGGAAGGTTGCACCGTTACCACCAAGTACGGCATGCTGAAGACCGATCACATCCTCTTCATCGCCTCCGGCGCCTTTCACCTTTCCAAGCCCTCGGATCTGATTCCCGAGCTGCAGGGCCGTCTGCCCATCCGCGTCGAGCTGAAGGCCCTGAGCGTGGACGATTTCGTACGCATCCTCACCGAACCCGATGCCTCCCTGACCGAGCAATACACCGCCCTGCTGGCGACCGAAGGCGTTGAGTTGGGTTTTACCGAAGACGGTATCGCCCGCATCGCCGAGGTGGCCTGGCAGGTCAACGAGCGCACCGACAACATTGGCGCACGCCGCCTGCACACGGTAATGGAACGCCTGTTGGACGAGATATCCTTCACTGCCGCCGACCAGAGCGGCATGATCGTCAGTGTGGACGCCGCCTACGTCGACAGTCACGTCGGCGAACTGGCACAGGATGAAGACCTGAGCCGCTACATCCTTTAACCAGGTCGTAAAGCCCGGAGAAACCCAGCATGAGTTCAGCCCACAAACCCACCGACATCAAGCTGCACCAGAAATCCCGTGTGCTGGAGATCATCTTCGACGACGGTGCGCGCTTCGAACTGCCCTGCGAGTACCTGCGCGTCTATTCACCTTCCGCGGAAGTGCGTGGCCACGGCCCCGGCCAGGAAGTGCTGCAACTGGGCAAGGAAAACGTCAATATCACCGGCATTGAACCAGTGGGCAATTACGCCGTCAAACTGGAATTCGACGACGGTCACAATACCGGCATTTATTCCTGGGATACCTTGTACACCCTGGGCAGTGAACAAGAGGCGTTATGGGCCGAATACCTCGAACGGCTGGAAAAGGCCGGGCATAAACGCAAGGGGTAGGTAGGTTGGGGTGAGGAACGAACCCCAACGCTGCCCCAGTGGTACTTGAAGCTGTAGGAGCGGGCCATGCCCGCGATGAAATAAATTTCACTACAGAGGTTGTTGTTTCGGAAATTGTGGGAGCGGCTTCAGCCGCGAATAGGATGAATCATATTATTCGCGGCTGATACCCAAAGGGCACGATGAGCTGCTCCCACAATTGAGCAAAAAATCGCGGGCATGGCCCGCTCCTACAATATGACGTGTTTAGCCCCGTAGGTTGGGGTGAGGAACGAACCCCAACAGAAGGTGCCGGGATAATCCGCCAATGCACGCAAATAAACGCAAATGTTTTTGGTTTATGATTGGCGTCTATTTGCGTGTATTGGCGGACGACACTGCTCTGCAGGCTGGCGTTCACCCCAGCCTGCAATCTGCGGCAATAATGAACTCCCAGCGGAAACAGCGACCATGAACAAGCAACAGGACAAAGACACCACCCACTTCGGCTACCAGGAAGTGCCCCGCGCGGAAAAGGTCAACAAGGTCGCCGGCGTGTTCCACTCCGTGGCCGACAAGTACGACGTCATGAACGACCTCATGTCGCTCGGCATCCATCGCTTGTGGAAACGCTTCACCATCGAGCACAGCGGCGTACGTGCCGGCCAACGGGTGCTGGACATCGCCGGCGGCACCGGTGACCTCGCCGCCAAGTTCTCGCAACTGGTGGGCGACAAAGGTGAAGTGGTGCTGGCCGACATCAACGCCTCCATGCTCTCGGTGGGGCGCGAACGTCTCACTGATCGCGGTGTATTGGGCAATATCGAATACGTGCAGGCCAATGCCGAATGCCTGCCCTTTCCCGACAATCATTTCGATTGCATCACCATCGCCTTCGGTCTGCGCAACGTCACCGACAAGGATGCGGCTCTGCGCTCCATGTATCGTATCCTCAAGCCGGGTGGCCGCCTGCTGGTGCTGGAATTTTCCAAGCCGGTCACGCCGGGGCTGAGTTCGGTGTATGACATCTATTCTTTCAAGTTGCTGCCGATGATGGGCAAGCTGGTAGCCAATGACGAAGAGAGCTACCGCTACCTGGCCGAGTCCATCCGCATGCACCCGCCGCAGGACGAACTGAAGGCAATGATGGAAGCGGCCGGTTTCGAGCGCTGCGAATATTTCAATCTCACCGGCGGCATCGTCGCCCTGCATCGGGGGTACAAATCCTGATGCATCACGGCGAACCGGACTATGCCGGTTTCTGGCGTCGTGTGGGGGCGGCGCTGCTGGACAGCATTATTTTTACTGTGTTGTTCGCTCTGTTGTTGGGGCCGGTCTATCTCACAGCCGAATTCTGGAGCGTCGAAGGCCTGCTTACCAGCGCCCTGTGGCTGGGCTTGACTGCGTGGCTGTGGATAAAGTTTCTCGGCACGCCCGGCAAACTTCTGCTCGGCTGCCAGGTCGTGGATGCGCAGACCTTCAAACCCCTGCGGCCGCGGCAGGCGGTGTTGCGCTATTTCGCCTATATCGTTTCACTGTTGCCGCTGGGGCTGGGTTTTCTCTGGGTAGCCTGGGACAAGCGCAAGCAGAGTTTTCACGACAAGATCGCCAACACCGTGGTGCTCCATGAAGCGGGTCTGGAGGCGGACGACGAATCGCAGAAGACGCTGTCGGAGCTGATGGCGGAAGTGCGTTAACAGATCGCTGGAAGAATCATCTAACATGAAACAGATTCCAACCATTCTCACCGCCGCCATCGAGGCCGCCGTCAATCAGGTGCTGGCACTGGATCCGGATACCGTGGCGCGTCTGCACGAGATCAATGGCAAGGTCATCGCTATCGAGTTGCAGGGGCTGGATGTGACCCTCTACCTGATCCCCACCGATGACGGCCTGAGCGTCTTCGGCCATTTCGAGGGCGAGCCGGACACCACCCTGCGTGGGACGCCTGTGGGCATGCTGCGCATGGGGCTGGCGGAAAATGCCAGCGACAGTTTCTTTGCCGGTGAGGTGGAGATCAGTGGCGATGTGGAGCTGGGTGGCCAGTTCCGCGAGATTCTCGATGGTCTCGATATTGACTGGGAAGAGCACCTGTCGCACATCACCGGCGACGTGGTGGCGCACCGGGTTGGCAGCTTTGTACGCGATGCCGTCGACTGGGGCCGCAAGACCCTGGACACCCTGGGCCGTGACGGTGCCGAATACCTGCAGGAGGAAAGCCGCGACCTACCCAATCGTTTCGAGATGGAAGAGTTTCTCGCCGCAGTCGATACGCTGCGCACGGATGTTGACCGCCTCGAGGCCCGTGTCGAGCGGCTCGTTACCCGCCGCAAGAACAAAGAGAACCCCCAGTGACCAGATTCCGCCAGGCCCTGCGACTCATGCACATAAATTTCGTGCTGGCCCGCAATGGCCTCGACGATCTTGTTTTTCGCACCCACCTGTTTCGTCCCGTCAGCTTCATGCGTTTCCTGCTGCCGTGGCACTGGTTTCGCCACGAGACTCGCTCGCGCGGCGAACGTATCCGCTGTTCGCTGGAAGAGCTGGGGCCCATCTTCGTCAAATTCGGTCAGATTCTCTCCACGCGCCGCGACCTGCTGCCGGACGATATTGCCGATGAGCTGGCGCAATTGCAGGACAACGTACCGCCCTTTCCCGACAGCGAGGCGCGCGCCATCATCGAAAAATCGTTGGGCAAGCCGGTGGGCGAGCTGTTCGCCCGCTTCGACCAATCCCCGCTGGCCTCCGCCTCAATCGCTCAGGTGCACACTGCGCAGCTACACGACGGCCGCGAGGTTATCGTCAAGGTGGTGCGGCCTAACATCAAATCGACGATTCGTCGCGACCTCGCACTCCTTTACACGCTGGCCGAGTTAGCCGAACGTTTCTGGGCCGATGGCCGTCGCCTGCATCCGCGTGAGGTGGTGTCGGAATACGACAAGACCATCATGGACGAGCTGGACCTGATGCGCGAGGCGGCCTCAGCCTCGCAGCTGCGCCGTAACTTCGCCGGTTCCGAGAAGCTCTATGTGCCGGAAGTGCACTGGCCGCTGACACGCCGTGACGTCATGGTGATGGAGCGCATCAGCGGCACACCCATCGGCGACATCGACGCCTTGCGCGCACAGGGCATCGATTTCAAGCGGCTGGCGGAAAACGGCGTGGAAATCTTTTTTACTCAGGTATTTCGCGACAACTTCTTTCATGCCGATATGCATCCCGGCAACATCTTCGTCGAACCTTCGGGGCGCTACGTCGCCGTGGACTTCGGCATCATGGGTACGCTCAATGAGGCTGACCAACATTATCTCGCCGGTAATTTTCTCGCCTTCTTTCAGCGCGACTACCGCCGTGTGGCCGAATTGCACGTGGAGTCCGGCTGGGTGCCCGAGGATACCCGGATAGAGGAATTTGAGGCGGCCATCCGCACCGTCTGCGAGCCCATCTTCGAGCGTCCGCTGAAGGATATTTCCTTCGGCCATCTACTGCTGCGCCTGTTTCAGGTGGCGCGCCGCTTCAGTATGGAAGTCCAACCGCAATTAGTACTCCTGCAAAAAACCCTGTTGAATATCGAAGGTCTGGGCCGACAGCTCTATCCGGATCTTGACCTGTGGGAAACCGCCAAACCCTTCCTCGAGCGCTGGATGAGTGAGCAGATCGGTTTTCGCTCCTTTGGCCGCGCACTGAAAAAGAACGCCCCTGAATGGGCGGAAAAGCTGCCGGAAATCCCCGGCCTGCTGCACGCCTTCCTCACGCAGGTGACGCAGGCCGAGAAACATGCGAAGGACAACAGTAACGAGGCCCTGCAAAAAATCCGTTGGGAAATTCGTCGTGCCCAGCGGCGCAACTTCCGCGCCATCGTCGGCAGCGGCTTCATTATCAGTGCCTCAATTATTTACGCCTATGCCGATCCGACCTCAACCACCATGCTCGGCAACGCACCGCTGCTGACCTGGATGCTCGGTGGTCTGGGCGGGCTCGTGCTGATTTTTTCCTGGCCATCGCGTGGCAACTGAGCGGTACTGTAGGAGCGGGCCATGCCCGCGATTTTTTGCAGTAATTATTGCATGGCATTGTGGGAGCGGCTTCAGCCGCGAATAAAGCTAGCCAATATTCGCGGCTGAAGCCGCTCCCACAGTGTCAGTATTTGATATTTATTAAGCCTTCATCGCGGGCATGGCCCGCTCCTACCGGGTGTTGCGGTTAAAATTCTTTCAGCAGCCACAAGATGGCGCCATACCGTGCCGCCTTGCCTATCGCAATAAACACCAGCGCCGGCCAGAAACCAATGCGCAGCCACCCGGCGGCGACACATAATGGATCACCGATAACAGGTAACCATGACAGTAACAGCAGCGGGCTGCCATGCCGTTCGAGCCAGCGGATGGCCCGCTGCTGCGATGGTTTGTGCAGGCGTTTGGCCGGCCAACGTCGCGCCAGCAGCCAGCCGATCAGCCATGAACTCATGCCGCCCAAGGTGTTGCCGAGGGTGGCGATAGCCAGCAGAAACAGCGGTGTGTGGGCGTCGTACAGATGCAGGGCCGAGAGCACGGCCTCGGAGCCGCCGGGCATCAGGGTAGAGGAGATAAAGGCGCTGAGGAACAGGCCCCACAGCCCCCAGTCTTCGATCAGACTATCCATTTATCGTTATCGGGTAGGAGCGGGTCATGCCCGCGATGTTTATTGCAGAGAGTGTCGGTTGGGACATTGTGGGAGCGGCTTCAGCCGCGAATAAAACCAGCTAATATTCGCGGCTGATACTCAAAGGGCACGATGAGCCGCTCCCACAATCCTTTCCCTCAATTCACAGGTTCAACGAACCCTGTACCAACGCTTGCGCAAGGCTGCAAAGACACGGTTGGGATACCAGGTCTTGCCCAGGCTGCCATTGTAACGGGCCAGGGCGCGCGTGAAGTCACCCTTTTCCCTGTCCAGATAATGTTTGAGGATGGTGCAGCCAAAGCGGAGGTTGGTGCGCATGTCGAACAGATTGTCGCCGGCCTCGGGGATCTCCTTCAGCCAGAAGGGCATGATCTGCATCAGGCCCCGGGCGCCGGCGGAGGAGATGGCCCAGCGGTTGAAGTTGCTTTCCACATTGATCACGGCCAGCACCAGTTCGGGGTGCAGGCCGGCCTTGTTGGCTTCGTAATGGATGTTCTTCAGCAGGTTGAGGCGTTCGGCGTCATCGGGTACACGTGATTTGAGACGGTTGGACATGTCCAGCAGCCAGACCTCGGCGGCGAAGCGATCCTCGAAGCTGTCACTCTCGCTAATGGCCTTGGTTAGATGCGCGCGCAGGCTGTTGTCCGGGCGTTCTTGGGTGGCGGCCTGTGAGATTGCGGGCAGGGTGAGCAGTAGCGCCAGCGTCATTGGCAGGCCACGGCGCAGGACATCTTTCGCGGATTTATAGTGTTGGTGCTTCATGTCATTAATTATCGACTTATCAGCCTGTCCTTTGAATCTCTCGGTTTTCACCGTGTAGGAGGTTGGTGGTGAGCGCAGCGAAAATCCTGCAGCGTGCTGGCGTTCACCGTAGGAGCGGACCCTTGGGCCGCGATGCCAAGGGTGGGAAAACCATCGCGGCTCAAGGATCCGCTCCCACAACACGATATCCCGTCAGCTCGTAGGGTGGGCGGTGCCCACCGTTGTTCTGTCATGGGCCAGCGGTGGACAATGCCCACCCTACGGCTACTTCAATCCTTGAGCCGGTCACGCAGGAAGTCGATGGTGCCATCCAGCGGCACGTCCTGTGAATCACTGTCGCGGCGGCCCTTGTATTCGATGTTGCCGGCGTCCAGCCCGCGCTCGCCGAGGACGATGCGGTGCGGGATGCCGACCAGCTCCATGTCGGCGAACATCACCCCTGGGCGTTCCTTGCGGTCGTCCAGCAGCACGTCGATGCCGGCGGCGGTGAGTTCGTCGTGCAGCCGTTCCACCGCCTCGCGCAGGCGCTGCGACTTGTGCATGTTCATGGGCAGCAGGGCGACCTGGAAGGGGGCGATGTTGTTGGGCCAGGTGATGCCGCGGTCGTCGTGATTCTGCTCGATGGCAGCGGCCACCACGCGTGATACGCCGATGCCGTAGCAGCCCATGCGCATCACCACCGCCTTACCGGACTCGCCCAGCACCGTGGCGTTGAGCGCCTCGGCATACTTGGTGCCGAGCTGGAAGATGTGGCCCACCTCGATGCCGCGCTTGATGGACAGGGTGCCCTTGCCGTCGGGGCTGGGATCGCCCTCCACCACGTTGCGCAGGTCGGCGATCTGTACGTTTTCAGTACCGGGCTCGGGCAAGTCGCGGCCCCAGTTGACGCCGGTCAAATGCTTGCCGTCCTCGTTGGCGCCGCAGACGAAATCCGCCAGCACCGCCGCCGCGCGGTCGGCGATCACCGGCGCGGCGATGTCGCGCGGACCGATGGAGCCGGCCGGGCAGCCGCAGCAGGTATGCACTGCCTCGTCGCCCACCAGGGTCAACGGCGCGGCCACCTGCGGCAGCTTTTCCGCCTTGATCTCGTTCAACTCGTGGTCGCCACGCAGCACCAGCGCCACCACGTCCGTCTCGCTGCCTTTCACCAGCAGGGTCTTCACCGTCTGCGCGGGCTCGATGCCGAGGAAGCCGGACACCTCGTCGATGCCGCGCTGGTTGGGCGTGTCCACCATCTGTAGTTCGGCACGGGGTGCCGGGCGTTCGCCCGCCGGGGCGACGGCCTCGGCCAACTCCACGTTGGCGGCGTAGTCGCTTTGCGAGGAAAAGGCGATGGCGTCCTCGCCGGATTCCGCCAGCACATGGAACTCGTGCGAGGCATTGCCGCCGATGCTGCCGGTGTCCGCCTGCACCGGGCGGAAGTCCAGCCCCAGGCGGGTGAAGATACGCGTATAGGCCGCGAACATGCGCCCGTAGGTCTCGTCCAGCGAATCCTGGTCGGCATGGAAGGAATAGGCGTCCTTCATGAGGAATTCACGCGCTCGCATGACGCCGAAGCGCGGGCGGGTCTCGTCGCGGAACTTGGTCTGGATCTGGTAGAAATTCACCGGCAGCTGCTTGTACGAACGCAACTCGCGGCGCGCCAGATCGGTGATCACCTCCTCGTGGGTGGGGCCGTAACAGAATTCGCGGCCGTGGCGGTCGCGCAAGCGCAGCAACAACGGCCCGTACTGCTCCCAGCGGCCCGATTCCTGCCACAGCTCGGCGGGCTGCACCGACGGCATCAGCAGCTCCTGCGCCCCGGCGCGATCCATCTCCTCACGCACGATATTCTCCACCTTGCGCAGCACCCGCAGGCCCATGGGCAGCCAGGTATAGAGACCGGAGGCCAGCTTGCGGATCATCCCCGCGCGCAGCATCAGCTGATGGCTGATCACCTCCGCATCGGCGGGGGTCTCTTTCTCGGTGGCGAGTAAAAACTGGGAAGTGCGCATGGCTACCTGCTTTATGGGTTCGGATTGGGAAAACAGGCTCGGAATTGTAGCGGTAAGTGGCGGGTAGGCCAATGAATACTAAGTCTGCGCAACGGTTGCCCGGCCCTTCAGAAGCGAGCCCCCATTCTCTGGACACCCTCACGCAGGGGTACGTATGATACAAAACCTTTAGAAGTTAGGGCTATAGGCGAACTTACTGATGGATTCTGGGCGTGGTTTTTTCTCTACTCGCCAGGTATCTGTACGAGTCGGGTCCAATACAGGGTACTTCTATTCACTGCTTGCGGCCTCTGGTCTACAGGCTGGTTGCTCTTCCGAAAAGTTGCAACGCGGAGGACGAACTAGCCTGTAGGCCCCGAAGGGCACGGCCTGCCGCCGCCTTGTGCCAGCCCTTGTCAGGTTGCGCAGAGGTCACAAGCAATAATATAGAAGTGCCCTACAGTAAAGCTGAAGTTTGTAGCTACTCGAGCCGATGGGTGTTTTGAATTGGTAGAGATATAACTTTTTGTTAACGGAATAAAACCAGGGAATCCCATGGAAACGCAATCTTACGAAATTTATTATGGCAACGGGCTGAAAGAGGGTGTGGATGAAGCTGCGGCGATCATTGCGCTGGCCGAGGCCGGGACGATGCCCGAAGAAAAGGCGAAGGCCATTATTTGTAGCACCGGCCGTGTAATCAAGTCGAACCTCAGTAAACCCCAGGCTGAGCATTACTTCAAGATGCTTGACGGCGTGGGCCTGCAGGTCGAGATTCGTCTGCTTGAGCCAGATGTGGCCGAGGGGTTACACGAGGCCGCAGGTGTGACCGATGCCCAGGTAACACAGCCACCGAGTTTACCGGCCGAAACTCAGGCGGCACCCTCCGCACCCTCCGGTGAAGAAGGCGTCCGCGATATTCCGGTGGAATTCCATGGCAAGGGTTTCGAGTACTTCAAGATATGGATCGTCAATATCCTGCTGACCATCCTCACGCTCGGCATTTATTCCGCCTGGGCCAAAGTGCGTAATAGTCAGTACTTCTACGGCAACACACTGATTGATGGCAGCAGTTTTCAATATACGGCAAAGCCGATTCAGATTCTTAAAGGGCGCATCATTGCGATAGTGATCTTCCTCGCCTATATCGGCATCAGTGAGATTTCCCCGATCTTGGCCCTGGTGCTTGCGCTGATATTCCTGATTTTTCTGCCCTGGATCGTGATTCGCTCACTGGCCTTCAATGCGCGCAACAGTATGTATCGCAATATTCGTTTTCGTTTTACCGGTGGCGTCGGCGACGCTGTGATTGCCTTTGTCGTATTGCCGATTCTGACGATCTTCACGTTCGGCTTGTTGATTCCCTATGTCTGGTACAAGCAAACCGCCTTTATCGTGGGCAACCATGCCTTCGGCACCACAGCGTTTGAATTTAACGCCAGCCCCATGGCGTATTACAAGGTTTTCCTGATTCTCTTCCTCGCCATTATTGTGACCGCAGTCGTGATGACCGGCTTGATGATTGGCATGGGCAGCAATGGCGTGTCTAAAGAAAATCTTGGCCTTATCTTGATGCCGTTTCTGTTCGTTGCCTATCTGGGGGTCTTTGCCTATCTCGCGGCGTCTCTGGGTAATCTGTATTTCAATTGCACCGGGCTTGCCGGTAACCGCTTCACTTCAACGCTGCAAGCCCGAGGCCTCACTTGGCTATATGTCACCAATACGCTCGGCATTGTACTCAGCCTTGGTTTACTGATTCCCTGGGCCAAGGTACGGACGGCGGCTTACCGCGCAGAATGCCTGACCCTGCACGTCAAAACCTCTCTCGACAGCTTTATCGCGGGCGAGGAAAAAAGTGTATCCGCCCTTGGTGAGGAGATTGGTGAGGTCTTCGACGTGGATGTTGTGGCCATATGACGAAATGTCATGGCAGTTTTTATCATGACGGCCAATCCGGCCGTCATGATGCCGTGATGCGGGTCGACGAGCACGGGAATTGCCAGATTCTGCTTGGAGATAGTGAGCTGATAGAAGCCGGCCGTTTCAATCAGCTTGATATTTCGCCGCGCCTCGGCAATACGCCACGACTGATTCATCTGCTCGATGGGTCCACCTTTGAAACTTCCGACAATGAATCGATAGACCGGATCTTGATACGCCTGAAACATGGCCGGGGTTACCGTTTACTGCACCGGGCGGAAATTCACTTACCGCTGGTTTTGCTATTCACGCTACTGGTTGGCGCGTTCGCCTGGGGGACTGTCAAATTCGGCATCCCGGCGCTGGCGAGCAATGTTGCGCAGAGTTTGCCGGCTGGCGTCAGTCAATCCATGGGGCAAGGCACGTTGGCCCTGCTCGACAAGAGCATGCTGGCGCCAAGTGAGCTGACGCCACAGCGCCAGCAAGCGTTACAAGCGTTGTTTCAGCGTTACACAGCACAGTTTCCGGCGCTGAATATCCAGGTCGTGTTTCGTCAGGGTAAACATATCGGAGCGAATGCTATGGCCTTGCCGGATGGCCATATTGTTTTTACCGATCAATTGATCGAACTGGCCGCCGATGATCGTGAGTTGCTGGCCGTGCTGGGCCATGAAATCGGTCACCTTGAGCATCGCCATCTGTTACGCCGTGCGTTGCAGAATTCGATGATGGCTACGGCCGTGCTATTGGTTACCGGCGATGTGTCATCCGTCTCCTCGATCATCTACAGCTTGCCGACCTTGCTGATGGAGCTGGTCTATTCGCGCCAGTTCGAAATCGAGGCCGATGATGCGGCCTATCGGTTTTTGACCGACAATGACATCGATCCCGAGTATTTTGCGCGTATCATGCAGCGGCTCGAAGATTTTTCCGGCAAGCGGGAAAATGCAGAAGCCAAAGAAAAAACCACCGCCACGAAATTATTTCCATATATCACCACCCATCCGGCTAGCGCGGAACGTATTCAGCGTTTTCTCCATAAACCCTGATCTCAGCTGCTTGCTTCCTTCTTTCGGTTTTGTCGGGTGGGCACCGCCCACCAGGGAATGGCTTACAACATCGGACATGGTGGGCGGTGCCCACCCTACGTTTGATCTTCTGTTAGGCCCGGAGTTGGCTTTTTTCAATGGTTGGCCCACAGCAGGCGGACGAAGGCGTCGTCGCGGACGTTGTCGTCCTGCATCATCTGCCAGGCGGTCTGGAAGCC
>CAJVYS010000051.1 GCA_913009875.1 uncultured Gammaproteobacteria bacterium
ACGTTCGTCGGATGGACGGTCTGGGGGGAGGGGGGGGGGAGGGGGGGTGTGATTTTTTTTTTAATGATACGGCGACCACCGAGATCTACACTCTTTCCCTACACGACGCTCTTCCGATCTACTCACCGGCGCCATCGTTTTAGGTGCTCGGACAAAGAAATTTTCTCGTGATGGCAGGGTGACACCCATACCAGGCCACAATCAGGCCATGGCGGTGTTAGGAATGTTTCTCCTGTGGTTCGGGTGGTTCGGGTTTAACGCTGGGAGCGCCATGACCGCGGGTAGCGACATTATCGCAACGGTAGCGTTGAATACAACACTGGCCGCCGCAGCTGGCGTACTTAGCGCCATGATTGCTGCCGAGGTTCTTGTTGGCAAACCTGACCTGAGCATGATCATCAATGGTTCATTGGCCGGCCTGGTTTCTATTACCGCCGGATGTGCCGATGTAAGTGCAGGTGGCGCAGCGATCATCGGGCTTGTCGCTGGGGTCCTGGTTGTTTATTTTATCATGCTGCTTGACAAGCGCCGTATTGATGACCCGGTTGGCGCTATTCCTGTACATCTCATCAATGGCATCTGGGGAACATTGGCCGTGGGATTGTTTAGCCTGGAGAGTGGCTTCTTCTATACAGGTGATCTTTCATTATTTGTAGTGCAACTTATAGGGGTAGTGGTGGTTGCTGCCTTTGTGGGTATTGGCAGTTATTTTGTCTGGCGTATTGTCAGCCTGCTTTTTGGAGGGCTTCGTGTCAGCCAGGAAGAAGAGCACATCGGTCTCGATATCAGCGAGCATGGTATGGAAGCTTATCCCAGTAGCTCCGGGCCAAAGAGCCTTTATTAAAACACACGGGCTTATGACCTGGATCACGTTAGAAGGAGAATTAAAGTGGGCTGGTTAATATTCTTTTTTGCCTGGATCTTGTTTCTTTGGCTTTATCGTTACAGTGAACGGAATAAACAACTCCGGGCACAATCCATGCAGGATGACAAGCACTTGGACTACACATCGATAAAACATGATTTTGATGACAGTATGAAATTATTCAATAACGCCAAAGACTTCAAGTCACGACTTGCACATATTGATAGTGCTATCGACCATCTTGAAAAGATGGAAGCAATGCTGCCTGGGAAGCACTCTGCTGAAAAACTCCCTCAATTGCTCTCACTAAAAAAAGCGCTAACCCATTCAGATATCAAAAGCCAATTCCAGGAGTCAATGCGAAAGGCCCGCAAGACCACAAGCAGTGTTGCCAAAGTCAATCACGCGACCGCTGCACAGGCCATCCTGAGCGAAGGATTAAAACTGGGTCTTGATGAAGATACCCTGAGCGCTGAAATCGAGGAATCCAGTGATTTCATCAACCAATTGCAATATGACGAATATCTTGCCAAGGCCAGCAAGGAAGAAGCAAAGGGAAACAAAAAGGGGGCCGTTGACCAATATCAGGTGGCACTTTATTTCCTCAAGATGACGCATATGGGAGATGAAAAGCAAGACGCCCTGGTGAATGAAATCGAGAAAAAACTGCAAAATTTGTACAACTAATATTTTATATAAATGTAATTCAATGCATGTGAATAGTGGGGATTGTCATGGAAACGAATGAGACACAGAACACAGTAAACAAGCTTGGAGAGACGATAAAACAGGCGGGTCTTCCGGGAAAAGCGCTATTGGGTAGTTTGCTTGCGGCCATTTTGGTTGCTGGCGGAGCAGTCAGTCTTCTGGAAACAAATGAGGCTGGCTATATTACGGTTAAGCAATCGCTTTTGACTGGAGATGTTTCAATCATTTCCGAGCCAGGCCTGTTCTGCCAGTGTTTTGGCAGTATCACAAAATACCACGAGGCAGGCACAGTAAAATTTGCACAACTGGATATAGATAAAGACTCCAAAGGAATGCCTATTGTACGGCCAGGAAAAGCCAAGGACAGAAATCCGGAAATATCTGATGAAATTGAAGTTCGGTTTAATGACGGTGGCATGGGCTGGATATCGGTTATGACACTATTTGATCTGCCATCTGATAATGAAAAACTGGGTCTTATCCACCAAAAGTTCAGGAATTACACGAACCTTATTGAGACGGGTATTAAGCCCACCATTGAAGAGTCGGTTGTTCTCACCGCCGCGCTGATGAACTCTGGTGAGTCATACACTACTAAACGGGCCATTTTCTCCGAATGGGCACGGGGCCAACTGACCAAGGGCACCTACATTACCGAGGAGGTTAGCAGAACAGATCAGGGGATGGGCTCGATCGGTGATGTCACCGAAAATAATGTCGTCCGAGTGAAAACTGAAGGTGGCGTCAAGCTCAGGAACGAGAATCCACTTGAGCGCTACGGCATCGAGTTTAAACAATTTCAAATTACCAATATTCGTTATGAGCCGGCGACTGAAAACCTCATCAAGACCAAGAGAGAAGCACTTCAGCAAACTATCGTTGCCAAGATAGCAGCTGAGAGGGCAAAGCAGGAGAGGTTAGCAGCCGAAGAATTTGGTAAAAAGAAAGTCAAAATCGCCGAGTACGAAGCGATGGTGAAAATGAAAAAGTCAGAAGTTGCGGCTGAAGAAGAGAAAACCGTGGCCATCATTAATGCCGAGCGCAAACTTGCTGTAGCAAAAGTTACCAAACAACAAGACCTCGGTGCAGCCAATAAAAAAGTTGAGCTTGCCAAACTGGATAAGACTAAAGCAATTATCGCTTCTGAAAAGGAAGTCACAATTGCCAAACTTAATGTCCAGGCCGCCAAACATAATAGAGAAGCATATATTCTTGAAGGACAAGGGCTCAGTGAACAAAAGCGCCTAATTTACGAGGCAGATGGCGCCCTGCAACAGAAACTGGACGCCTATGTCAAAGTCATGACAGTACTATCCAAGGAGCTTGGCAAGCAGAAGTGGGTGCCTGACATTACCATGAATGGTAGTGGCACGGGAGGATCAGCAGATGGTAACGCGGCAGCTGGTTTTATGAACCTGTGGATGATGAAAACCACTCAAGATCTTGGCGTTGAAATGATGGGAAGCAAGAAGAAATAAGCAACCTACAAAACCAATATCGGTATCCACTTTCGCCACGAGGCCGACAAGGATGTTCATCCGCAGGGCTATTACCTGCGCATTGATCCGGACAGATTTTTCCTCGGCGACTGCGCTCAATCCACGCCGCTTGAGGCTGGGCAGGTCACTACATGATGCCTAGACCGTTATTTGATTTTGCCCCGCATCCGCTGTTTGAATTCAATGACCCGCGGATCATCCCTTTTTATTTTTACGACCCTTGCTTCACCGGTATCCACGCCGACATAGGGTGCTGACGCCTCCGCCAAAATCGGCATGAGTGCACGCAGGTCGCTAGAAGTCCCGATTGATGTAATGCTGGTTTTCCACAGGGTTTGCATGTCTTCAGGCTTGAGGTCCGGCTGGTAGCGTTTTGCCTCAAGCAAGACAAAACGGGTAAAAACCGTGTAGCGGTTGGTGTTCGTGGAGAAACCCAGGAGACGCTGGCGAACAGGGGTTGTGATGGTGCTTGTTGTCTTCGACGTTGTTTTGCCTTTTTCATCCTTCTTGACCTCCGTGTAGACAATCGTGTCGCCTCCCACCCAGTCATAAACCGGCATCGTGGTGGTGTATTGCGTCGTACGTCCAGGGCTTACGCCATAGCTAAAATAAATGGCTACGGGCGCATCCCCGCCAATAGTTTGCTGATAACCGTGATCCTTCAGAATGGCCTGAAAATACTGGCTGAATTCACGAAAATGGAGATTATCCGGGGATACTTCCCGCATTCCGCTGTGCCACGAGAAATCCCTGTTGGAGATATCTTTTTGCCCAACAATTGAATCAACCGTAACCTTGACACTTTGGGCGCCACAGGCCGTCAGTCCAGCGATAGCCAGCAATGCAGAGCAAACGGCGGTATAAGTTCTCATAGGCGTACACCTGTTCGCGGGGTATTGAAGCAGGACGATGAAGCATCCATTAAAGGGCTCATAATTAAATATAGACAAATATGAGGCCTAGGAGTTTCAAGCGTGGCAGACCACAGTTTCTACAAAAACAGTGGCGACACTGGCCGAGAGCGCTTCAGGAACGTGCACGCTCCTTACACACTCACTTGCCGATAGCGAAAGCAGTCCGTGGTATGGTCGTTGACCATTCCCAGTGATTGCATATAAGCATAACAAATGGTGGAGCCGACGAACTTGAAGCCGCGTTTTTTCAGATCCTTGCTCATGGCATCTGACTCCGATGTCGAAGCCGGTACATCGCTTATCCTCCGCCAGGCGTTGATGATGGGTTCACCATCGACGAATTGCCACAGATAATCACTAAAGCTGCCGAACTCGTTTTGCACATCAAGAAAGAGCTGCGCATTGGTGACGGCGGTGTTGACCTTGAGGCGGTTGCGCACGATACCGGGGTCATCCAGCAGGGCGGCAATTTTCTTCGGCTTGTAGCGGGCAATCTTTTCGGCATCGAAGCCGTCGAAAAGGCGGCGGTAATTTTCCCGTTTGCGCAAGATGGTGATCCAGCTCAGTCCGGCCTGTGCGCCTTCGAGCAGGAGCATTTCGAACAGCCGCCGGTCATCGTATTCCGGCACACCCCATTCTTCGTCGTGGTAGGCAATATATAGTGGGTCATCGGCGGGCACCCATTCACAGCGACATTTGTCCGTCATTGGCATTCTCTTTCCTTGTTGATCAAATCATGTAGTGTGCGCCCCTCGATTTGTGGAAACATGTCATCACACAGACTCAATTCGCGCACGCGGTCGAGGCGGAAGTTGCGGAAGGCGTTGCGCAGTTCGCACCATGCCCCGAGAGTCCACACCGAGCCCCAAAAAAACAGCCCCAACGGCCACACGGTGCGCTGGCTGGTGGCACCATCTGCGCGGGTGTAGCTGAATCGCACCCGCTGGCAGGTGTCGATGGCACCGCGCAGTTGGGCCATGCAGGCGGCGGTCTCGGCGGGTATCCGTGTCAGCGGGGCAAACAGGCGGGTCTGGTCGAGGCGCTGCTTGAGCCCGTCGGGGAGGACGGTTTCAATCTTGCTCAGCACCGAGTTGGCGGCACGCGCCAGCTCCGGGTCGGCCCAGCTGTCAACGATGCGCGCACCCAGGGTCAGGGCGGTGATCTCGGCCTCGGTGAACATCAGCGGCGGCAGGTCGAAACCCCGCCGCAGGGCATAACCGATACCGGCTTCGCCGTCGATGGGCACACCGGACGACATCAGATCCCGAATATCGCGATAGATAGTGCGCTCGGAGACCTCCAGCTCCTCCGCCAGCCTGCGCGCGGTAGTGACGCGGCGGGTGCGCAGAAACTGGATGATTTGGAACAGGCGGTCGGCACGGCGCACGCGATTCTTCCAAACGTCGGTCAGGCCTCCGGCGCGTGGCAGACAGCTTCGATATTGTGGCCATCCAGGTCAATCACGAACGCCCCGTAGTAGGTCGGGTGATATTCCTCGCGGAGGCCCGGCGCGCCATTATCTTTCCCGCCGGCGGCGATAGCAGCGTCGTAAAAATCCCGCACCTGCTGGCGGTTTTCGGCAGTAAAGGCAATGTGCATTGGGCTCTGCGCCGGGCCACCCTCGCCGAACCAGAACTCAGGCTTTCCCTCGCGACCGAAACCAGCCCAGCCCTCGAACTCCATAATTTTCCCGATACCCAACGGGGCCAGAACCGCAGCATAAAATGCCTGGCTTTTTTTACCGTCGGAAACTGCCAATCCAATGTGGTCGATGATCATCGTGCTCTCCTTTTCATTTGGTCATTTGGTCATTTGGTCATTTGGTCATTTGGTCATTTGGCTATTTGGCCACTTGCTCATGCGCCGAGGCGCGTCTACTGACTCCCTGCTTCTTCCGTCAATGCCAGGATATAGCCATTGCAGTCGCGCAGATATAATTCACGCCGGCCATAAAATGTGGTCTGTGGGGGCTTGATGATATCAGTCTTGTCCCGCAGAGATTCATACAGTGCATCGACACCCTCCAACTCTATATAAAGGGTCAGGGAGGCTCCGATCTCGCAACCGGCCAGCGCCGGCATTTCCTCGACCAGGCTGTTGCGCTGTTGAAACATAAAGGCCACCTGGTCACGCTGCACCATGGCCCAGTCGAGGGGCTTGTCTCCAGCGGCCGGAAGCCCTTCGACCGGCCCCTCGTCGCGCATGGCCATGAGGAGTTCGAAGCCCAGCAGGTCACGGTAAAAGACCACACTTTGTGCGACATCTTCCACCATCAGGTTGGGGGTGAGTTTTTTGAAGGTCATGGCGTACTCTCCTTGGCCGCTGTTTGAGTGAGCCTGCAGTCTAGCGCAGGGCTCCTGACAGCATAGTGTCAGGAGTCTTGGTCGCTGGCTAAAGCTGGTAACTATATGTCGGGGCGAGGGCTCAATAACTACTCTCGTGCATAACACCCCTCATCCCAGCCTTCTCCCCTCAAGGGGAGAAGGCGCAAAACCAATGATGCCGCCTAAAGATAAGGGAGGCTCACTGACCCCAAATCCAAAACGCTAACGCTGCCAGGTACCGGACTTTCCACCGCGTTTCTCCAGCAACCCCACGTCACCGATGACCATGCCGCGGTCTACCGCCTTGCACATGTCATATACGGTGAGCAGAGCAACCTGCACGGCATTCAGGGCCTCCATCTCTACCCCGGTCTGGCCGGCGGTGTGCACGGTGGCGCGGCAGTACACGGCGTCTTCGTCCGGCTCCGGAGTCAGGTCCACCGCCACTTTGGTGAGCATCAGCGGGTGACACAGGGGTACCAGATCGCTGGTCTTCTTCGCCCCCATAATGCCGGCAACGCGTGCGATGCCCAGCACATCACCCTTGCCGTGGCCACCTTCGATGATCAGCCGCAGGGTCTCCGGCTGCATGCGAATCCGACCCTCGGCCACCGCCATGCGCTGGGTAACGGCCTTTTCACCGACATCGACCATGTGGGCCTCGCCTGCGCTGTTGAAATGGGTTAGCTTGCTCATTGAATCCACCCTGCTGAAAGATTAGTGCAGAAAAGTATACCGGGGGACGCCATGAGCATCACAGTAAAATTCTTCGCCAGCCTGCGTGAGACCGTGGGCATAGAAGACGCAACGCTTGATCCGGCCAGCGTGCAGACTGCGCAGCAGGCTTGGGCGGCCGCCACCGATGGGCGTGAGATGCCGGCCAATACGCTGATCGCCGTCAACATGGAATACGCTGGCGCCGATGCGACCGTTACCGATGGCGACGAGGTGGCCTTCTTTCCGCCGGTGACGGGTGGTTGCGGGGACGCGGCTCGATGAGCATCAAGCTGCTGGGCGAGAGCTTCGACCCCTGGCAGGAATTGCAGCAGCACCAGGCCAGTAACCCGCAACTGGCCGGCAAGTATGGCGCCACCTCCATCTTCGTCGGCACCATGCGCGACTTCAACGACGGCGCCGGGGTGGAATGCATGGTGTTGGAGCACTACCCGGCCATGACACAGAAGCATCTACAGGCCATCGCCAGCGAGGCAATGGCACGCTGGAACATCCTCGACACGCTGATCATCCACCGCTTTGGTGAGATCCACCCCGATGATCCCATTGTCCTGCTGGCGGTATGGTCGGCCCACCGCAGCGAGTCCTTCCCCGCCTGCCGCTATCTCATCGAGGAGCTGAAATCACGCGCGCCCTTCTGGAAGAAAGAGATCAACGGCGGGGACGCACGCTGGGTGGCGCACAATACGCCGGGCTGAATGTCGGTGTTACAGATACTCCCGCAGCACCTCGGTCGGCTTCTGAACCAGATTCTTGTCGATCTGCCGGGACACCCGGGCCATCACCTCCTTACTCAACTTGTCGCGCAGCAAGCCTAAAAACGCCGGCGGCGCCACCAACACCAGACGTTTCAGCTCACCGGCATTGCGTGCCGCGTTCAGGCGCTCGGCCAGGCTTGCGGCAAAGCGGATATCCACCTGCTCGCGGGCGCTCACCCGGTCATCGAATATATGCCGCCCCTGACCGACACTACCGCCATCACTGCCGGGGCCGTCCGACACCAAGTCTCCTTCGTGCAGCCGCCCCTCGGGGTGATCAAAATCCTCGATTTCCACGAATGGCGCCGTACGTTTTTCCACCTCGTACAGCTTTGCACGACTGCTATCTGCCACCAAAAACCACGTATGCGACATAACTACTACCTCCTGTTCATTGGATGCCCAGCGGGAGATGACCTCAAGTCAAGTTTAGCAGGCCATTGAAAAAGTCTCAGATGGGCGCGAAACATAGCAGGTAAGTGCTAGATTTAACCTATGGATCCACTCGTTAATCTGGGCATTGCACTGGCCCTGGGGCTGATGATCGGCAGCGAGCGCGGTTGGCAGGAGCGCCGCGCGGAAGAAGGCAGCCGCGTCGCCGGCATCCGCACCTTTGGCCTCATCGGCCTGCTGGGCGGGCTGTGGGCACTATTGGCACAGGACATGGGGGAGACACTGCTGGGCTTCGCCTTCCTCGGCCTGACCATGGTGCTGGTCATCGCCTACCGGCAGGGGCGGCAAGAAGGTCATGATGTCGGCATTACCACCCTCATCGCCGCGCTGATTACCTTCGCCCTTGGCGCCTTTACCGTGCGTGGCTATGCCGCACCCGCCGCCGCCGGTGCAGTCGCCACGACTACACTACTGAGCCTCAAGCCCACCCTGCACCGCTGGCTAAGCAATCTTGAGGCGGAGGAATTCTACGCCGCACTGAAACTGTTACTGATCTCCGTGGTACTGCTGCCGGTGCTGCCGAACCAGGGCTATGGACCATGGGGAGTGCTGAACCCCTACCACATCTGGTGGATGGTTGTGTTGATCGCCGGGCTGTCGTTCGCCGGCTACATCGCCATGAAGGCCGTCGGCACCGAGCGAGGTATCCTGCTCACCGGCCTGCTCGGCGGGCTGGCTTCGTCCACCGCCACCACCCTCACCTTTGCCCGTCTGGCGCGCCGCATCCAGCTGGGACGGGTGCTGGCGGCCGGCACCCTGGTGGCCTCGGCGACCATGTTTCCGCGCGTGCTGGTGGAAGTAGCGGTGATCAATCCACAACTGCTACCGGCGCTGGCGCCGCCACTGACCCTAATGACCCTGACCACCATCGGCTACGGCCTGTGGCTATGGCGACGCCACCGTGGCCAGCCGCACACCGGCAAGCTGCCGCTGCACAACCCGCTGGAGCTGACCTCCGCACTGCAGTTCGGCCTGTTACTGAGCGCTATCCTAGTGCTGGCCGAGGCCCTGCGCGCCTGGCTGGGAGACGCCGGCATCTACCTGCTGGCGTTCATCTCGGGCATCGGCGACGTGGACGCCATCACCCTGTCCATGGCACGCATGTCGACCCAGGATCTGCCGGCAACGGTCGCCGAGCACGCCATCCTCATCGCCACCCTCACCAACACCCTGATGAAGGGTGTACTGGTGATCACCATCGCCGGCGGGGAGATGGCACGCAGCTTTCTGCCGGGGCTGGTGCTGGTGCTGGCAGTGGGCGGAGTGTTTCTGCTGATCTGACTGAACGCTCTCTCACCCTCTCTTCAGACTCATTTATGGAATGGAAAATACTCCCTGCGCGCCCCTTCTGAGCAAAGGGTCGAATCTTTCTATCTATTTGGCTTCAAATCCTTCAGGGCAGCGAAGATAGACAGTGCAGAGTTCAATAATACGTTCGCTTTCGCCATAATCTGGATTCGCAATTCCAATTTTTGGGGTTGCGATAAACGTAACAAATATGAAGATTGAAGCTACTATCTTTCGAGGTTGGCAATTAACTTCACTCTATCGATACCCCGGTACTTCGTTAGGTGTGTTCACGAAGCGTGGCTGCAATTTCATCGTATCCATGTTCTTCCGCGTATTTCAGTGGAGTACAATCAAAAGGCTCCGTACCGCTAAGATCTGCATTTGCACCAGTTTCCATCAGGATACGCACAATTTCCGTTTTACGATTCACTACCGCCAACATTAGCGCCGTAAGATGGTATTTAGCGGAGTGGTTTAATCCCGCCCCATGCTCGACAAGCAATTGAACAAGGTCTATATCACCGCGATAGACTGCGTTAATTAATGCGGTTTGACCATGCCCATCAAGCGAGTCTATGTCCGCACTTTCGGTCAAAAGGGCGAGAACCCGCTCACAATCCCCGTTCTCTGTTGCCTCACGCCAATCAGGCTTCATGGTAAATCCATTCTCATGCCAGTCTTCAAGGGTAACCCTCTATTCAGATTTAAGTTACGCACAAAAAAACATCCTATTTACAATGGACACCTTTGTCCGATAAAGCCCCTGATTACAGTTTATGAAAGCCCAACGCCCGCACACTCGCCAGCAAGACGAACAGTAACGCCAACACGGGCAGCCAATCACCCGTTCGGGCATACAGTGTCGGTATTCTCTCCACCGGAACCGATGCCAACATGATGCGGTCATTGGCCTCGAAGTGGCTCAGGCTGGCGCGGCTACGGCCATAGGCGTCAAAGGCGCCGCTGGTGGCCCAACGCACCGGCCGCAACACGGAGAAGCCGCCCTCGATACCGCGGATACTGGCCATCTGGGTATGATAGGGATCGATGCCCTGCCAGTCGCTGGAAGGCACCACCACCAGCCCGGCGCCGAGGCGGGCATGACGCAGACCCAGGGCGGGGAAGTCATAGTCATAACAAATCGCACCCGCGACCCGGCCATAGGGGCGATTCAGCACCCGTAGGGGCGCGGTGCCCTTGATGGATCCTTCCCCGGGGACGGGATGGTGCTTGAAGTAGGTTTCGGCGATGCCGCCCTCGCTGGTGATCCAGACATATTTGTTCTCGAATTTCGCCATGCCGTCCAACGGCACGATGTAGGCCATGACGATATCCACGCCGAGATTCTGCGCCAGCTCGGTGCCACGCCGCAGAAAGGCGGTTTCCTCGGCGGAATGGATAACCGTAGCCCCTTCGTTCCACACCACCAGCCGTGCGCCCCGCTGTGCCGCCAGTCGGGTGCGCAAAAAGAGTTCATCGGTACCGGCCTGCAGAATTTCCGCAGCCGGTATCCCCTCCGCGCCCAGCGCCAGGTCGCTCACGATACCGGCCACGGTGATCTGGGGGCCAGCCAAAGGCTGGTGCAGGCGGTAACTGCCCCAGGCATGCGCAATCAGCACCAGCAGGGCGATCGCCAGTCCGCTGCGCCACCAGCGGGTCGGTCGGGTATCCGCGATGACCACCGCCAGCCAAGCCGCAACCAGTGAAAGCAGCAGCGCCGGCCCGGCCAGGCCCACCAGGGCGGTAGTCTGCAACAGCGGCAGATTACCGACCTGGGTATTGGCCAGCGCGCCCCACGAACCGAATTCCGACCAGCGCCAGCCCAGCCATTCGAGTGCAATCACCAGGGCCGGAAACAGCAGCAGCCCCCAGCCATCGCCCAGCCTCCGGCGCAACCGCTCGAACCCCATGTAGGCAAGCCAACTTCCCAGCGCCAGGGGCACGGAAAACAGCGCCGCCATCGGCCAGGGTATGGGCTCCGTGACCATTTTCAGGATTTGCAGAAAGACACCCAGCTGCAAGGCGGCAAGCAGCCACAGCTGTGCGCGCCAGCCGTGGGCGCTGCGCAGATAGAGCAGAAACGGCACCGGCATCACCCAGGCCAGTCCGCTGATGTTCCAGCGCATGCCCACCAGTGCGGTAAAGGCGACACCCAGCAACAGCCACTGACGGGGGGTCAGAAAATTCATTAACGCCACACGGCCCCGGTCGGCCCCGGGCAGTACACCGTTCAAAGGGGGATTGCCTGTCGGTTTCATTTACGCTTCTCCTTGTGCACCTGCCCACACCAATGCCAGTTGCTGACGGTACAGGGGGGCGATGGCTGCGGGATCGTGGCGCCCCACGCACAGCGGTACGCCGAAAAAAATACAAGACAACGCCAGTGTCAGGCTGGCGATATCACTCGATGGTGGCAATTCCCTCTTACCGATAGCCACCTGCAGAAAACGCGGCAGGATGGCCTCCAGCCCCTCGGAGGGCAGGGTCTCGACGCCGGCCAGGTCGGGGAATCGCAACAGGCGTTCCGCCGTGCTTACCCCGGGCAGGACCAGGTCTTTCGGCATGCGCGCCTGATGGGCGATGATCTCGAGCATGATGTCGATATTCCGCGCGGCGTCCTGGGCCGTACGCGCGAAGATTTCACCGATCGCCTCCAGGCCACTGCCCTGTGCCTGCGCAGCCTGGCTGGCATGCCAGGCCATTTCGATGGTCCACAGCTGGATGAAATAGGTCAGCAGATCGGACTTGGCGGGAAAGTATTTGAAAAAAGTGACCTCGCTGATCTCTACCTCGGCACACAACTCCTTGACGGGGATCTGGTCGATGCCCCGCGGGCCGATGCGCGACAGCAGCGCATCCAGCAGGGCCAGGCGGGTACGCGCTCGCTTGCGCGCACGCAGGGGCAGGTCTTCAAAACGCAGGCAGGGCTCGCTGGACATGAAAAAAGGTTAGTCTTGAAAATAAATTAAGTCAACTTAATTTATTGGCCCTCTCTCAAAGTTAAAACCACCGCCTCCTAGGCAGCCAGGTTTGCAGGGGAGTGCTGAACCTAAATAATCAGTTGAAGGTGACTTGCTGTGGAAAGTTGTTTCGAGCACCCATGTAGGATGTCGGTGAGCGGTAGCGAACCGCATCAGTCGTGCGTTATCGAGTATTGGGCGCTGGTAATTGCGGCGGTCACCATTCTCGATCGATGCGGTTCGCAAAACTCACCACATCCTACAACGGAGCCCTGAAAATAATCGTCGGCCTGGATTTCAAAAACAGATCCATCCACCCCTATCCAGATTTGATCAGAGATTCCTCAGGTATGCGCGGTCACGTGCGGCATGTTGTAGGCCATGCCGGGATCGACGGGGACCGGCAGGATCTCGAAGTTCAGTCTGGCGAGGTCACCAAACACATAGGTGGGCGGTGCACCGATGCCGGCCACGGTGCCGGGGTTGATGAAGAGGGTGGTGTCACCGGTGATGGTGTCGATGCTATCGATCTCGGCACGGTGGTCATGGCCACAGCAGACCAGATCCCAGTCACCGGTGACACCCATGGCGCGGGCATAGTGCGGGTAGTGGACGATGAAGATGCGCTTGCCGGCCAGCTCGATGCCAACGTCCTGTCCGTGATAATTGATCACCGTGTCCGGCTCATGGGCAAGCAGGCCCATGCTGTATAAATCACCGGTATTGTTGCCGTGGATGACGTGCACCGGCAGGCCATATTTCTGCAGCACGCGCAGGGTGGTGGGCGCCACCACATCGCCACAGTGCAACACCGCCTCGGCACCGCGTTTCTTGGCGTCCCTGACGGCGATCTCCAGCAGGCGCCGGTTGTCGTGGCTATCGGAAACAATACAGACTTTCATTACATCACTCGAATGAACCACCCCGCAGCAAGCTGACGGGGTATCGTGTTGTAGGAGCGGACCCTTGGGCCGCGATGCCAAGAGTGGGAAAACCATCGCTGCCCAAGGGTCCGCTCCTACCATTGTTCAGGGCAATTAAATACTTCGGCGGCCAGTCCCCTTTTCCAAGAGAGGGAAAGGGGGCTGGCCAATCTCAGAAGCAGGGCTTCTCGGGGGAGGTCTTGAAACGTTCCACGGAGGCGAGGATTTCGGCCTTGGCCTCATCGGTGCCAACCCAGCCGTCGATCTTCACCCACTTGCTGCTCTCCAGATCCTTGTAGTGCCCGAAGAAGTGGGCGATCTGCTCCAGCAACAGGGGCGACAGGTCTTCCAGTTTTTCCACACCACGGTACTGCACGGCCAGCTTGTCCACCGGCACGGCGAGGATCTTGGCGTCCACACCGGACTCGTCGGTCATCTCCAGCATGCCCACCGGGCGGCAGCGAATCACCGAACCGCTGATCAGCGGCGTGGGGGTGACCACCAGTACGTCCACCGGATCACCATCTTCGGACAGGGTGTGAGGCACATAGCCATAGTTGCAGGGATAGAACATGGCCGTGTTCATGAAACGATCCACGAACATAGCGCCGGTTTCCTTGTCGACTTCGTATTTCACCGGGTCGCTGTGGGACGGAATTTCAATGATGACATTGATGTCGTTGGGTACATCTTTGCCGGAACTGACTCGGTCTAGGTTCATCCTCTTCTTTCTCCTGAAAACAAAAATCGTCGAATAAAAAAGGCCGACAGGTCGGCCTTTTCCAGAATAGTGGATCGAAACCAGACCCGGTTATCCGGTATGGTGCTGCGCGCAGGTGTCCCGCCTCGTTCCATGAACTGGGAGTCTCTGCGCCCAACAAGAGAACTTATACCGGCATACCCAGATTAATTCCGCCACTGGTTGTGGACGTATTGTAGCGCAGATAAGATAGCCAAGGAACTATACAGTCCACACAGAAATAAGGGTCTTCAGCAGCCAGCAATACAGATATAGAGGAATCACCGACCAAGAAGATGGGGAGAAGTAGCGCTCATGAGCACCACACTTGTACCACCGATTTTGGGAGCCTTCGGGCTGTATATCGCCTATGTCATCTATGGTGTCGTGAAGCGACGACCGGCGGGGGAAGGCAAGGTCATCGAGATCGGCGAGGCCATCCACCTCGGCGCGATGGTCTTCATCCGCCGTGAGTACACCCTGCTGGCCATGTTCTCCGCGGTGATCCTGGTATTGCTATTCTTCTCCCTCGGCACTGGCACCGCCATCGCCTTCATCGTTGGCGCCGCCAGCTCCGCCGCCGCAGGCTACATCGGCATGTACACCGCCACCCAGGCCAACACACGTACCACCACCGCCGCGCATACGGAAGGCGCCGCCAGCGCATTAACCGTGGCCTTCTTTGGCGGCTCGATTATGGGCCTGACCGTGGCCTCCGTGGGCCTGCTGGGTCTCGGCACCCTGTATCTGTTCTATGGTGGCGATCCGGAAACGGCGCACGCCATTCACGGCTTCGGCATGGGCGCATCCAGCGTCGCGCTGTTCTCGCGCGTAGGCGGCGGCATCTTCACCAAGAGCGCCGACGTGGGCGCGGATCTGGTCGGCAAGATCGAGGCAGGCATCCCCGAAGACGACCCGCGCAACCCGGGTGTTATCGCCGACAATGTGGGCGACAACGTGGGCGACGTAGCCGGCATGGGCTCGGATATCTTTGAGTCCTACTGCGGCGCCATGATCGCCACCATCGCCATGGCCTCCACCCTGGCGGTGGACGTCATCGATCCGCTGGGCGAACGCCAGGCGCTGATGTTCCTGCCGTTGGCGCTGTCTTCGGCGGGCCTGATCTGCTCGATTATCGGCATCTTTCTGGTCAAGAGTTTTTCCGCCAAATCACCGGAGGTGGCGCTGCGTATCGGCACCATGGGAGCGGCGATACTATTTATGATCATCGCCTATTTTGTGATTACGGCATCCGGCATCAGCACCAGAGTCTGGGGTGCGGTGCTGGTAGGTGCCCTCGGCGGTATCATCATCGGCCTGGTCACCGAGTATTACACGGCTGGTGCCCCGGTGCGGCATATTGCCAAGTCCGGTGAGACCGGCCCCGCCACGGTGATGATCACCGGCCTCGCGGTGGGCATGCAGTCAGTGACGGTACCGCTGCTTACCATCGCCGCGATCATCCTCATCTCCACCGAGCTGGTGGGCATGTACGGCGTCGGTATCGCCGCGGTGGGCATGCTGGCCACGGTGGGCATCACCATGGCCATCGATGCCTATGGCCCGGTGGCGGACAACGCCGGTGGCATCGCCGAGATGGCCGGCCTCGGCGAGGAGACCCGCAAGATCACCGACTCGCTGGACGAGCTGGGCAACACCACCGCCGCCATCGGCAAGGGCTTCGCCATCGGTGCCGCGGCGCTGGCGGCACTGGCGATTATTGCCGCCTTCGTCGAGGTGGTGTCGTCGCACAACCCGGACTTCGACCTGACCATGAACAATCCCACGGTGCTGGCCGGCATGTTCATCGGCGGTATTTTCCCCTTCCTGGTGAGTTCACTGACCATGACGGCGGTGGGCGACGCGGCCTTCGAGATGATCAAGGAAATCCGCCGTCAGTTCCGCGAGATCCCCGGCCTGCTGGAGGGCACCGGCAAGCCGGACAACGCCCGCTGCATAGACATCGCCACCACCGCGGCACTGAAGAAAATGGTGCTGCCCGGGGTGCTGGCGGTGGCCGCACCGCCGGTGGTGGGCTTCACCCTGGGCGCCGAGGCACTGGGAGGCATGCTGGGCGGCGCATTGCTGGCCGGCGTGTTGATGGCGCTGATGATGGCCAACGCCGGCGGCGCCTGGGACAACGCCAAGAAATACGTCGAAAAAGGCAACCTCGGCGGCAAGGGATCGGACGTGCACAAGGCCTGCGTGGTGGGCGACACCGTCGGTGACCCCTTCAAGGACACCTCGGGCCCGTCGATGAACATCCTCATCAATGTGCTGGCCATCGTGTCGCTGGTGATCGCACCACTGCTGTAAAAACAAGGCAAAAAAAGCGGCGCAGTCTGCATGACTGCGCCGCTTTTTTATGGCTGAAATTTTCTGTCTTATTTAACCTTGAAGGATTTCTTCAGCTTCTTTTTCACCGCCACATTCTTCAGTGTCACATACTGCGGCAGACCATTTTTGAAAGGCGGATAATCTTCACCCTGAATCAACGGCTGCAAATAGGTTCGACAACGCTGGGTAATGTGAAAACCGTCCTTGCTGATGTAATTTTTCGGCATCATCTTTTCCACATTCGCCACCTTGGCCAGCCGCGCTTCGGCAATCTTCCAGCGGTAAGGTTTGTTGGAGGTACGCTTGATCGCCGGCATCACGGAATTCTTTCCCGCCAGCGCCATCTCCACCGCCGCCTTGCCGACGGCGTAGGCCTGTTCCACATCGGTCTTTGAGGCAATATGCCGCGCCGCACGCTGCAGATAGTCCGCTACCGCCCAGTGGTACTTGTAACCCAGCTTTTTCTGAATCATCTGCGCCACCACCGGCGCCACACCACCCAGCTGGGCATGCCCAAAGGCATCCCGGGTACCGGCCTCGGCGAGGAACCGGCCCTTGTTGTTACGTACCCCCTCGGACACCACGATAGCGCAGTAACCATATTTGTTGACCGACTCTTTTACTCGGGCAAGGAACTTACGCTCGTTGAACACCACTTCCGGGAACAGAATAATGTGCGGGGCATCGCCCTCGTTCTCTGCCGCCAGGCCACCCGCCGCAGCGATCCAGCCGGCATGCCGGCCCATCACTTCCATGACAAAAATCTTCGTCGAGGTCTTGGCCATGGAGGCGACATCGAAGGCCGCCTCGCGAATCGACACCGCCACATATTTCGCCACCGAGCCAAAACCGGGACAATTATCGGTAATGGGCAGATCATTATCGACCGTCTTGGGAACGTGAATGGCCTGAATGGGATAACCCAGCGTTTTGGAAAGTTGCGAAATTTTCAGGCAGGTGTCAGCGGAATCACCACCCCCGTTATAAAAGAAATAACCGATATTGTGCGCCTCGAACACCTCGATGAGCCGCTCATACTCGGCGCGGTTTTCCTCCAGCCCCTTCAGCTTGTAGCGACAGGAACCAAAGGCCCCGGATGGCGTATGGCGCAAGGCGGCAATCGCACGCGCCGGCTCCTTGCCGGTATCGATAAGATCCTCGGTCAACGCGCCAATAATGCCGTTACGGCCCGCATAAACCTTGCCGATCCTGTCCTTGTTGTTGCGTGCGGTCTCGATAACACCACAGGCACTGGCATTGATCACCGCGGTCACTCCGCCCGACTGCGCATAAAAGACATTCTTTTTCGCCGTTGTTTTCACTCTCGTTTTCGCCATGGCAAACTCCCTACCGTTCAAATAATTCGGATGTGTTTGTACCGCTACCCCGCAAAGAAAAAACGACAGCGGTCACGCCAATACTCTTTCCAGGAAGAGTATTAACACAACCGCGGGGAGCTATTCAGCAAATCCGTGCAAAAATGGACAAAATGATTTTCTATGCCGATAGAATGCTCTGCAGATTTAATATGCGGAAGCTATGCGAAAAAAACGGCAAAAATGTGGCAAACGACCCTCCCCTCTCATTGACTTTCACACGCTGAAAAGGGTAGCTTTACAGCGATAACAATAAGCAGCATGCATTAGCAACGCTTGTTTATTCGCATGACGAAGGGAGGCAGTCGATATGAGGATTGTCCTGATTGGTGCGCCAGGATCTGGCAAGGGCACCCAGGCCAAGAAACTGG
The DNA here is from genome assembly GCA_913009875.1 of uncultured Gammaproteobacteria bacterium. Taxonomy (GTDB): domain Bacteria; phylum Pseudomonadota; class Gammaproteobacteria; order SZUA-152; family SZUA-152; genus DRQN01. Next base: position 18,253 of record CAJVYS010000051.1, read on the forward strand.
TCAGCCGCTATGGCGTACCGCAGATTTCCACTGGCGACCTGTTGCGCGCCGCCGTCGCCGCGGAAACACCACTCGGCCTGCAGGCCAAGGCCGCCATGGATGCCGGGCAGCTGGTCTCGGATCAGATCGTACTCGACATGATCGAAGAACGCATGGCCGAGCCCGACACGAAAAAAGGCTTCATCCTCGACGGCTTCCCACGCAACATCCCCCAGGCCCAGGCGCTCGACACCATGCTGATTAAGCTGGGTCGTCCGCTGGAGGCCGCGATCCTCATCGACGTGGACTTCGACCTGCTCATTCAACGCATTGCCGGCCGCCGCACCTGCAGCAGTTGCGGACAGATGTACAACATCTACACCTCTCCACCGAAAATGGATGGCCTGTGTGATGTCTGTGGCGGCAAGCTGCACCACAGAGCCGACGATAACGAAGACACCATCACTAATCGCCTGCGCGTTTACGAGGCGCAGACCGCGCCACTGATCAACTATTACAAGTCACAGGGCAAGCAATATATCGTCGATGGTGCGGGCGACATCGATGAAATATTGCAGCGCCTGCGCAACATCATCGATACACTACCCACCCACGAAAGCCTGGAATCCGCTAGTAAAACCGCCAGATTTGAACAAACCATTCAAGAAATGGTGGAAAAGGTCGAGACCAAGCTCACCCCCGACACTCAAGCAACTCCAGTCGCCAACAAGGAGACCAGAACCATGACGGCAAAGAAGAAAGCAACGAGAAAAAAGGCGACTGCCAAGAAATCGGTCGCAAAGAAAAAGATTACCAAGAAGGCCGCTGTAAAAAAGAAAGCGGCGAAGAAAAAGGTCGTGAAAAAGAGGGTCGCGGTCAAAAAAGCCGCTGCCAAAAAGAAGAAAGTCGTCAAGAAGAAGGCTGCAGTAAAGAAAAAGGTCGTGAAAAAGAAGGCTGCCGCCAAGAAAAAGGTGGCCAAGAAGGCATCGCCGAAGGAGAAACCCGTAAAGAAAAAGGCTGCCGGAAAGGCCCCCACGAAGAAGAAGACCCCGACCAAAAAGAAGGGGGCAAAAAAGAAGGCCGCAGCCAGAAAGAAACGCTGACATAGCGAACGGCCCCCGGCTTGTTTCCTGCTGGGGCCAGCCTTACAATCGGGCGCACAAGGTGACTTGTGCGCCCGAGCTGTTTCCGGCCGCCAGATTCCAACCCCCCAGCTTCCAGAACCAGGAGCAACGTAGTGCCCAATCTCGATTCCGGCCACGGCCACTTTTCCGCGGTACGCATGCGCCGCATGCGCCGCGACGACTTCAGCCGCCGGCTGATGCGCGAGTCCACCCTCAGCGTCGATGACCTCATCTACCCCATGTTCATCCTCGAAGGCGAGGGCCAGCGCGAGACCATCCCCTCCATGCCGGGCGTGGAGCGGGTCAGCATTGACCTGCTGTTACAAGAGGCCGAAGAACTGGTACAGCTGGGCGTACCCGCCGTGGCGCTGTTTCCGGTCACGCCCGAATCGGTAAAGACCGAAGACGCCCGCGAGGCCTTCAACCCGGACGGCCTGGCGCAGCGCGCCGTACGCGCCCTCAAGGCCGCACACCCGGCACTGGGCGTGATTACCGATGTCGCCCTCGACCCCTTCACCACCCACGGTCAGGACGGGCTGCTCGACGAGACCGGCTACGTGATGAACGACGAAACCGTCAAGGTGCTGGTCAAGCAGGCCCTCTCCCACGCCGAGGCCGGCGCCGACGTGGTGGCCCCCTCGGACATGATGGACGGCCGCATCGGCGCCATCCGCGAGGCACTGGAGGCCGCCGGTTACATCCACACCCGCATCCTCGCCTATTCCGCCAAGTACGCCTCCAGCTTCTACGGCCCCTTCCGCGACGCGGTGGGCTCCGCCGCCAACCTGGGCGCTGGCAACAAGTACACCTACCAGATGGACCCGGCCAACAGCGACGAGGCCCTGAAGGAAGTGGCGCTGGATTTGAAAGAGGGCGCGGACATGGTGATGGTCAAGCCGGGCATGCCCTATCTGGATATCGTGCGCCGCGTCAAGGACCAGTTCGGCGTACCCACCTACGCCTATCAGGTGAGCGGCGAATACGCCATGCTGATGGCGGCCAGCCAGAACGGCTGGCTGAACGAAAAGGCCGTGATCATGGAATCCCTGCTCAGTTTCAAGCGTGCTGGAGCCGACGGTATCCTCACCTATTTCGCCAAGCGCGTCGCACAATGGCTGAAAGAAGACTGACTTCACGCCTTATCACCTAGGAACAACCGTGCCCAAATCCACCATTTCCAGCCTGTTCGGCGCCTCGCCCGTCAAGCCGTTACAGGAACACATGCAGGCTGTACAGGCCTGCGCCCGGCAGCTGATTCCCTTCTTCGACGCCGTCCTGGCAAACGACTGGGACGAGGCGCGCCGTCAGCAGGCAGAGGTTTCCCGCCTGGAAAACGAGGCCGACGTGCTCAAGCGCGAGCTGCGCCTGAATCTGCCCAACAGCCTGTTCATGGCCGTGCCGCGCCGCGACCTGCTGGAAGTGTTGACCATGCAGGACAAGATCGCCAACAAGGCCAAAGACATCGCCGGCCTGATCACCGGGCGTGAAATGCACTTTCCCGAGGCCATCGCACCGACCATCAAGGCCTATGTGCAACGCTCCATCGATGCCTCTGCGCAGGCACAGACGGCCATCAATGAGCTGGATGAGCTAGTCGAAACCGGCTTTCGTGGCAACGAGGTAAAGCTGGTGACCTCCATCATCAAGACCCTGGATGAGATCGAGAGCGATTCCGACCGCATGCAGGTGGAGATTCGCGCCCGGCTGTTTGCCGTGGAAAAGGATCTGCCGCCGGTGGAGGTCATCTTCCTCTACCGCATCATCGACTGGATCGGAGACCTGGGTGATCTGGCGCAGCGCGTCGGTAGCCGCCTCGAATTAATGCTGGCCAAGTAGACCAACCCCCCTCTATCACCGTCAAACGGGAGCCTTTGCCGTGGAATATGGCCTGATTTTCATCATCCTTGCCTGCCTGTTCGGTTTCTTCATGGCCTGGGGCGTGGGCGCCAACGACGTCGCCAACGCCATGGGCACCTCGGTGGGCTCCAAGGCCATCACCGTCAAGCAGGCGATCATCATCGCCACCATCTTCGAGTTTGCCGGCGCCTTCCTCGCCGGTGGCCAGGTGACCGCCACCATCCGTAAGGGCATCCTCGATGCCGATGTGGTCGCCGGCACGCCGGAACTACTGGTCTATGGCATGCTCGCCTCGCTGCTGGCGGCGGGCATCTGGCTGATGGTGGCCAGCCGCTTCGGCTGGCCCGTTTCCACCACCCACTCCATTATCGGCGCCATCGTCGGTTTCGCCGCCGTGGGCATCGGCATGGACGTGGTGCAGTGGGGCAAGGTGGGCTCCATCGCCATGAGCTGGGTGGTGTCCCCCCTGCTGGCGGGCTCCATCGCCTTCGCCCTGTTCATCAGCGTGCAGAAGCTCATTCTCGGCACCGAAGACCCGCTCGGCAATGCCAAGCGCTATGTGCCGGTCTACATCTTCTTCGTCGGCTTCATCATCGCCCTGGTGAGCATATTCAAGGGACTGAAACATGTGGGGCTGGAGCTAAGCACGATGGAATCCTACAGCGTGGCGGTATTGGTCGGCGCCATCACGGCGGCCATTGGCATGGTGATGATCAGGCGCCTGAAGTTCGATCCCGAGGCCGACCGCGACTTCCACTTCGCCAACGTGGAAAAGATCTTCGCCGTACTGATGATGATCACCGCCTGCGCCATGGCCTTCGCCCACGGCTCCAACGACGTCGCCAACGCCATTGGCCCACTGGCCGCCGTGGTGAGTATTGTCGAAAATGACGGCATGGTGGCACAGAAATCCGCCCTGCCGCTGTGGATACTCGCCCTCGGCGGCCTCGGCATCGTCATCGGCCTGATGACCTACGGCAGAAAAGTCATGCTCACCATCGGCACCCAGATCACCGAACTCACCCCCAGCCGCGGATTCGCCGCCACCCTCGCCGCGGCTACCACCGTGGTGCTGGCCTCCGGCACCGGCCTCCCCATCTCCACCACCCACACCCTGGTGGGAGCCGTACTGGGCGTGGGTCTGGCGCGCGGCATCGCAGCGATCAATCTCAACGTGGTGCGCACCATCTTCATCTCCTGGGTCGTCACCCTGCCCGCCGGCGCGATTCTTTCGATCTTCTTTTTCTTCATCTTCAAGGGCATCTTCAGCTGATGGGCGACCCCTTCGACTTCGATGCCAAGCCCGACGCCTACGCGGTGATGGGCAACCCCATCGCCCACTCCAAGTCACCGCAGATCCACGCCGCCTTCGCCCGCCAGACCGGCCAGCGCATTGAATACACGGCCATCCAGGTCGACCCTGGCGGCTTCGAGCAGGCCGTCGGCAACTTCTTCGCCAACGGCGGCATGGGTCTCAACGTCACCGTGCCCTTCAAGCAGGAAGCCTGGAAGCTGGTGCACGAACACGGCCCGGAGGCCGAACGCGCCGGCGCAGTCAACACCCTCCTGCAAGACAGCCCCGGACACTACATCGGCCGCAACACCGACGGCATCGGCCTGGTGCGCGACATCCTGCAAAACCATCACGGAAAGATCGAAGGCCAGCGCGTATTGCTGGTGGGCGCCGGCGGTGCCGCCCGCGGCGTGTTGCAACCCCTGCTGGCGGAAAAGCCACGGCGGCTGGTGATCGCCAACCGCAGCCCGGATCGCGCCGTCGTACTGGCCCATGATTTCGCTGATATCCACGCAGACAGCCCGTTGCACGGCGGCGGCTTCCCCGAGCTTGCCGGCGAAAACTTCGACCTCATCATCAACGCCAGCGCCGCCAGCCTGCACGGCGAAGTGCCACCGCTACCCGAGCACTGCCTCGCCGAGGGCGGCTGGTGCTACGACATGATGTACGGCAATGAGCCCACCCCCTTCGTGCGCTGGGGCCTTGAACACGGCGCCAGCGTCTCCCTGGACGGCCTCGGCATGTTGGTGGAACAGGCCGCCGAATCCTTCTACCTGTGGCGCGGCGTGCGCCCCGACACCGCGCCGGTGATCGCCGCAGTTCGTGCCAGCCTCGATAAGGGGTGAGCCATGATCCGCCTCGCCGACAGCGACCAGGACATCACCCGCTGCCTCCCCGTGATGCAGCAACTGCGTCCGCACATTCCACTGGCGGACCTTCTGCCCCGCATCCGCCGGCAGATGCAGCAGGGCTACCGCCTGGCCATGTTCGAACGCGATGGCATCGTGATTGCCTTGGCCGGCTTCCGTGTAAGCGAAAACCTGGCCTGGGGCCGATTCCTCTACGTGGACGACCTGATCACCGACGAAACCCGGCGTTCGAGCGGTGCCGGCAAGGCATTATTCGAGTGGCTGCTGGATGTCGCCCGCAACGAAGGCTGCCAGCAACTGCACCTCGACTCCGGCGTGCAGCGCTTCGACGCCCACCGCTTCTATCTGCGCGAAGGGATGCATATTGCCGGCCACCACTTCGCACTATCCCTCACGAAATAACACCACCCACAACCGCCACCTGTAGGGGCGGGCCATGCCCACGATTTGTGGTTGGCTATACCAGTCAGCAAGGCAATCTGCACGGAACAAGTAGCCTGGGTTGAGCTTGCGAAACCCGGGAAGCAAGTAGCCAGGATTGAGCTTGTAAAACCCAGGAAACAAGGAAGGCCCACTCTTCAAACCCCCTCCCCTCACATTCGCCACTTCCCGTCCAATACTGCGGATACTCGCTCCGATCCACATCCCGAATTCCCCGGGTTTCGCAAGCTCAACCCAGACTACTGGCTGCCTGCGCGAAGGGATGCACATTGCCGGTCACCTTTTCACGTTATGCCTCGGCTAAAGGGCTCTGACCCCTTTAACGCTGACCCCTTTAACACCTTGAAAGGGATCATCTTCTTCACTGGGCCCTTCAATAATCTTCGTATGACCCACAGACGACCCTTCTTTAAAAACGGGATGCCTAGACTCCCAAGGGTGTGGA
>CAJVYS010000052.1 GCA_913009875.1 uncultured Gammaproteobacteria bacterium
GGGGTGTGATGTGTGGTTTTTTTTTTTTTCAAGCAGAAGACGGCATACGAGATATATCAGTGTGACTGGAGTTCAGACGTGTGCTCTTCCGATCTTCCCACGGTGGGTGGGTTGGCGGGGGTGTCATCCATGTTTTGGTACGACGGTAACAAGGGCCTTGCGTACCTGTTGTTTTTCCTGGCGTGCTTTTTCTTTTATCAGGGGCTGCACCGCATCCTGCAGCGTCTGGTATTGCTGCCGTCATCGCCAGTTGAGCTGGGTGTGTCTAAACAGCGGGTGTTGCTGAAGTCACGCAATGGTGAGAGTGTCGAGCTGGTCAAGGATCTGCGCTATTTTTCAGATTATGCGGGTAAGTCCTTTGCCCTGTCCGGGATGGATATGATGGGTAGCAAGCGGCAGTATGTGTTCCATCGGGGGCAATTTGCCGATGAGGTCGCTTATAATAAAGTAGCCGCTGCGCTGAAACCTTTTGCCTGAGCATTCAATGGTTAGCGCAATCTTCGCTGTTTCACGATGTCCCAGGCCATGAAGAGAATGATTACCACACCGATTGTGCATGCGGCGGCAATGATCCATTTTTCAGTCTCCTGGCTGACCAGGTCACCAATCAACATGTGAATGGAATAGCCCAATATAAAGATTGAACTGGCTGCAACGGTGAGAAGTATGGCGATTTCTTTCATAAGAAAATAAGAGAGGAGGCTGCTTGTTGTCGGCTTTTTTTCAGGTTAGCAGATATTCTTCTATTGCGCAGCTTGGCGATGCGGATATCTTTGGGTTGAGCTCGGGCTGTGTTGTTCTAGTGCGCCATCACTATTAACCGGATGGAGTACCGGTTTCCGTGCTTGACCCGTGCCCGGAGTTGTGACACGATTTCGGTAGAGACCTCTGCGAGTCATTTTCTCGCCGAGGACAGTGGGGGAGGGGTTCCCTTCTGAAGTAATTTCTAGTTGAGAATCGCAACGCCAGTGGCGTTGTCACGGCGCCGTATATAAGAGCGCTGCGTATTCACCAACACGTTTATCGAAAATAATAAAGAATTCTCTCTTTGTAGGAGGTTTTGGGATGAAAAGTCCAATAATGCTGTCTCTAATTGCCGGTATGTTGACGGGCATGGGGAATGGGAGCGTGTTTGGCGCTACCCTGATGTGCTTTCTTGGTCGCGGCAAATTTGACGACTGGGGCGGTTGGGGTTCGCAGGCATATGACCCGACTACATTTACCGGTTTTATTGACTGGTCAATGATTATCTTTGGCGTGGCCTTCTTTGTCATTGTACACGTAGCCGTCAATCGTCATTTGCAGCTCGAAGAAGCCAAGGCCTGATTGCTAGTCATTGAATAGCTTAAACATAATAAGATCGTTTGGAGGGTTTAGATTATGGCGACTATTGCAGGTATCTGCGGGATCTTGCTGGCAGCTGCGAGTATGTGGTTCGGGTATTACCTGTTGATGCCGGGCGACCACGACTAATAAAAATTATAAATTACCTGGGAGGGTAGAGATGTTTAAGTACCTGTTTGCGAAAAACGAGGACATCCCGGCTGGTTCTGCCGCAGTATTCTTTGGTTTTTCGTCAATTGTCTGGTTTGTGGTGGGTACCGCCATGGGTTCCTTCAATGCAGCGAAGCTGGCGTTCCCTGACTTTGTCACGGGTAGCGAGATTCTTTCTTTCGGGCATATGCGTCAGGTGCATGTACTGGCCGTCATTCTCGGCTGGATCTCCATGGCCTTTGCCATGGCGATGATGTACATCACGCCAGCCCTGGGTAATACCAAGTTGTGGTCCGAAAAGCTGGGTGTCTGGAACTGCTTCCTGTGGAATGTTGGCCTGTCCCTGGGTCTGTTCCTTTTGTGGCTGGGTGTGACTTCCGGCCGTGAATATTCCGATCTGCCGTGGCCCATTGATATCGTGGTTATTATTGGTCTTTTGGTGCCCTTGGGTATCAACGTATGGATGACCATCAAGACCCGCCGCGTGCAGGGTATCTATACCACCAACTGGTTCTTCGCTGCAGCCACCTTCATGGTCGTCATCGTCTTCACCGTGGGTAATGCGCCGGAGTTTTTCCAGCTGACGGGGCTGACCGAGGCCTATCTGACCTGGTGGTTTGCGCATAATGTGTTGGGGTTATGGATTACCCCTGTTGCTGCGGCTATCGCCTACTATGTCGTACCAAAGGTGACGGGTAACCCGCTGTATTCGCATCGCATTGGTCACTTGCACTTCTGGTCTGTGGTGGTGTTCTACTCCACGCCGGCGGCCCACCACCTGATGTCCGCGCCTCTTCCCGAGTGGCTGAAGTCCTTTGCCTCTGTGGAAGGAGTGCTGATCCTCGTGCCAGCCATTGCCTTCGTCTCCAATCTGCTGCTCACCATGACCGGCAAATGGCGCATGTTTGTGGAGAACATCGAGATCAAGTTCACCATTACGGGCGTGATGATGGCCATCCCGCTGAACATGCAGGGCGGTTTCCAGCAGACGCGAGCCATTAACTGGTATGTCCACGGTACGGGCTGGATGGTGGCGCATGCCCACCTTGCATTGCTGGGTTTCTCGACCTTCCTGGAAGCGGCCGCTGTTTACTATGGTCTGCAGACGCTGCTGCGCCGCAAGCTGTATTCCCTGGGTCTCGCCAACTTCCATTTCTGGATGTTGCTGATCGGTTTTACCACCTACTGGGTTTCCATGACCATCGCGGGCCTGATCCAGGGCGCGGGTAAGATCTATGAAGTGCCATACATCGATGTTGTTATCGCCGAACACCCCTACATGATCGCGCGTTGGGTGGGTGGCACCATGGTATTCCTCGGTAACTGCGTGTGGTTGTACAACATGTGGATGACCGCTCGTGCCGGTACCGTGATTCCGGCCGGCCGTCTGCCTCATGAGTTGGCCTACGAACGTTAAAATAAAACCAATAAGTTAGGGGAGGAATTAGCCGTGGCATTTAGAGAGTATAAAGTTGGTGCACGAATGTTCGGTCTTGCGTTCGGCTCGTCGATGTTCATCACGCTGTATATGCCTGCCGTAGATATTGCCAGTGTGTCCGCGACGACGACGGCAATGGAGCGACAGCTCGCCTTTGGCCGTGTGGGTGGCTTCAGCTATGAAGACCCCTTCTTGCGTGGACATGGTAAGCCGGTGACCGTAGATATTGTGCTGGATCCCAAAACAGGAGCTGCCATCGAGCCGACGCGGGCCTATGTCTACACGCCTGAGATACCGTTCCCGAATGGTGTCCGTCATCCGCGCATCCTGGGTGAACTGCCTTCGGAGCTGAGTGTGTCCAAGGGACGCATGACCGATGCAGACGAAGCTCAGGGCGCTGTGTTCGTTGTCCGCGAAACGACACGCGAGGGGATCAGCGTACCCTACATCGAGAACGTGACGGCGACGCGTGGCTGGACACCGGAGGCGACGCTGGCCAGGGCCGATGACAAAAACCGCGCATTTATCGGCAAGGGCAAGATCATGTTTGTCCGTGAGGGTTGCTGGTGGTGTCATACCATGTTGCCGGAGCAGACCCAGGACTGGCAGTATTTTGGTGCTCCGCCGATGCTGGGTGACTTTAATGGTGAGTCTCCGACGGCATTCGGTTCCGACCGAAAGGGGCCGGATCTGACCCATGTGGGTTCGCGCAACTCTTCACGGGAATGGATGATGCTGCACTTCTTCAACCCGCGCCTGGTTCAACCGCATTCCATCATGCCTCGCTATGACTACATGTGGGGTGATGTGGATGCCGATGGCAGGCCGATTGATTACGATGCATGGCGTGCCGCCTATGACGAGTATGAGGCGGGTAACACAATCTATCCGCCAGAAGTTCCTGTGCCGGCTGTAGATAGTGAAGCTCGTGCCTTGATCGACTTCATTATCAATCTGAAATAAAGGGGAATTGACATGGCTTGGAAGTTTGATAACCCGCTGGGTACGCTGACGACGGATGACCAGAACGTCTCAGCCAAGAAACTGTGGAATGAGGAGACGCTGGGCGGTATCACGGAAGACAATAAGCGTTTGCCGCAGCCGATTGTTGGCTTGATGGTGCTGACGATCATTACCGCCTTCATGATTACCTTTCCCCTCTGGGGCAAGCGGCCGACGGCCGCAATTTATGCGCCGTATATCGAGATGATGTCATCGGCCGAGGTGCAGGGTAAATCTGATGATGAAGCAATGGCCTATATTGTCAGCCAGGTAAAGGCCAGTGGCTTTGAGTGGCAGTCAGAGCTTGAGCGTCATCCGCTTGAGATGGATGACTTGCGGCTGATTCGTGATCAGTTGATCGAGCTCAAACAGCAGGGCGTTGATCTACGTGAATACAACGTACTGGGCAATAAGCTGGTGATGGCTAATTTCGAAGGTAACCGGCGCGCCGATGGCAGTGTCGAACGATTCCAGCCCTGGTGGGATAGAGGTTATACGATCGCTGGATTTTTCATCATAATTTTCACCGTCGGTGTTGTGATTGCCATCAAACGTCTGCCTGAAAACGAGTGGCAACCAACCCATGGCGACCACTAAGCTAACCGGGATACTGAGGAAGATATTATGATTGATCTTGATAATGGGCCGTTGGTTTTACTCTGTCTTGTCGTGTTTGTTTTTATTATGCCCTTCATCTACAGCTATTTTATTGACAAGTATGATAAAGACAAGCCCAAACTGGATACCTACGGCTAAGTCTGCCCGATAGATAGAAAAAGCCACACCAGTAGGACTGGTGTGGCTTTTTTGTTCATGTGTACTGTCTGTCAGACGGCCTGAAGGCAGGGTTCGCCGGGGCTTTTCCCACTCTGGTATCATCGGTTAGCATTGGTTTTACATATGATTGATTTTTCGTTTCTTGTTCAAGCTCTGACGGGCGCCGGCCATTTTTTTTGGGGTGTCACCTACTGGCTGCGGCTACCTTTGACCGGTTCTGGGCCGTTTGGGTTGGATACCAGTATTGAGGGGATGAACTCACAGCAGTTCAGTGTGGGGATCTTCTATTTTCTGGTTGTTGCGATTTTTATTTTTACCGCCTTTATTTTTCTCTTTATGTTCAAGGGCAAAGGCGCAAAATTGAAGACGGGTGAGAAATGGATGTTTGCCTGGCTGCTCTTCGGTGTTGTCGTGGCTCTGGGGTTTGGTGCGACTCAGTTGCTGCATGGTTATCTGTTTTAGTACCGTAGAAATAATTTTCTGCGCATTTTGCAGAAAATTATTTCGTGAAGGTACTTATCCAGTTCATTTTGGTTAGGAGGTTATTGTTATGGCTGACTTTTTTAATTCGCTGGAAGATGGTTGGACGATTTACCTTTGGCTGGTTGCTGGGGCAATGATTATCATGGCGGCTGTTTATGCGGTTCGCTGGGCAGCAAAAAATGATCAGTTTGATGAGGATATCAAGTATGTGGTCTTCGATGAGAACGACAGGGACAAAATGACAGCCGAAGAGTTTAAAAAGGCGATGGAGGTCAACAAGGAGCAGGAAGCTTTGCGTGAAGAATATTTGGAAAGAGAATACCTGGAAAAAGAAGCCGCACGTAAATCCTGAGTCGTATAATGAAAAAAGGTGAGAAAGGTATTCTGATCGGGATCGCGGTGTTTTCAGTCACCATGATGCTTGCTCAGGGGGTGATGATTTCGCAGGAAACTGAAAAAGATCCAGGCATACCCTTTTACAGCACGGCGCCAAAGGAGATCCAATCTCAGGCGTCGGTGCTCTACAGAAAGTATGATTGCCGTGATTGCCACTCACTCTGGGGCCTCAGGAATATCATGCAGGCGGTTCCGGCGCCCTCGCTGGATGGGATGGGCTCCCTGCGCAGCGAAGAATGGCTGTATACCTATTTTTCAGCGGAAGATCCGCAGACGATCTTGCCTTCTCGCCTGAAGCCACGCTTTAGAATGCCGTCTTTCTCGCATTTACCCGAGTCGGAACGCAGACTGTTGGCAAGATACGTTGCCAGTCTCAAGGTTGAGGACTGGTATCTGAAAGAGACCCAGAAAGCCGCGTATGAAAAACTGACGGGTGAGGAATACAAACCGTGAAACGCAGTATTCAACCGTTCCCTTTTATGCTCGCCATTATTGTAGGCTGCCTGGTCAATTATGTGGGCGATTGGTTGCTGGGGATTCGTATCGAATTGTTCTGGGGGTTGGAAACCTTCAACTTTCGCTGGTTTCTTGCTATTTTTGTTTTGCCTATCCTGGTTGGTTTTTCTGTCTCTTATATTTACGGCTTGGGCGGAAAGTGGATCGCCTTTTTTCCGCCGCTGATCGTGCAATATTTTTCCTATTATCAAACGGAAAATATCATTGGTGTTCCTGCCGGTGCGGATCTCATGCCGATGGGCTGGTGGGGATTTTTCGTGATTCTGGCAATGGAAGTATCAATGATAGGCGGCATGCTCGGGGAGGTCGCCATCAAGCGCATTTATGGGCGGTCGCCCCCCCAGTCGGATGATATGACTATAGAAAGTAACAAGCCATCGTCAGTTGCCTTGTCAGGCGAGTCCGAGGGTGCCAGCGGTAAAGAGGTCTAGTTTGTCCCATCAGAGGTACCAGTCCCGCATTTCGCCGGAACAAAAGAAACTCAAGCAGCGCGTTCTCGCGGCAACGGTCATTACTTGTATCGCCCTGGCCATGGTTGCCGGCACCTTGCATGTCGTCCAATTGGGTGCCAACCGCATGGCCGACATGCGTGACCGTGCCACCTATGACCTGTCCGAGATGAAAGATCGTTTACGTGCAGCGGGTGAAGATATCACCCGGCATCGTGAACACAAGAAACAGCAACAGGCCGAGACGACCTATGCCTGGAATGAACTGGAGGCACTGTTGACGCCGAAGCAGTGGGCGATGCTGGATGAAATGATTCAGATTCCTGCCGGTCCGTTCAGTATGGGTACGAACTCGGAGCGAGCCAATTCGCAGGACAGACCACAACACGAGGTCATGGTTGGAGATTACTGGATTGATAAATATCCAGTCACCAATGCTGAATATGCACGCTTTATCGTTTCCACCAAACGCCGCCCCCCGCTGGACTGGGATGACGGCGTGATCCCGACAGGCAGATATCTATATCCGGTTACCATGGTTTCCTGGTACGACGCCCAGGCCTTTTGTCGCTGGGAAATTAAGCGCCTACCCATGGAGGAAGAATGGGAAAAGGCCGCGCGCGGCACGGATGGGAGGCGTTGGCCGTGGGGAAATAAGATCGATCCGAAGCTGCTTAATACTTATTACTCCGTGGGTTCAGCCACTGATGTGACAAACTATGCTGCAGGTGCAAGTCCGTACGGCGTGTTTGACATGGCCGGCAACGTCAGTGAGTGGACGGCATCCGACTTTGAACCCTACGAGGGTTCGGATGCCCCGCGCGAGCTTTTCAAGCCGAGAATAATGCAGGAGTCATCCAATCCTGTTGACCGTGGCATGAGCCTGGCTGAACAGGTCGAGGTGGTGGGTGTCTACAAAGTGCGTCGGGGTGGTTCGTGGAAGAGCGATCCTTTCTCGACCTCTACCTATCACCGTAATTATTCCATGCCCCACTATGCATCGAATTTCTTTGGTTTCCGATGCGCAAAATCCACCCCAGATTAATGGTGCACTGTTGTGAAACTTTCAATCAATAAATTGCTTGCTCGATGCCTGATTTTGGCGCTGGGTGTATTCGGTTTCTCCCTGTCGACGACGGCCCTTGCGGTCGACAGTTATCGTTATGCTCATGTGACCATCGAAACGCCCTGGATGATCTTCCTGTTTTTGCTGGTGATCGTCCTGATGCCGTTTATTGTCATGGCGATTCTTTACTGGCGATATGCCTTCCAGAAGGAAAAGCCGGAGGCGCCTGATGTTGAGTAGATGTCTGCAGTTGGTGATGCTTGCCCTGCTGGTGTTTTCTGCATCGTGGACATTGGCCGAGGATGCCCCGGCGGAATCGGCGGGCATCGAGGTGATGAGCGCTTTTACCTCGGCGGAGGTGAAAGAGGGAGAGGCCGTCGCTATTTCAGACAAGACCAAGTATTTGGTCATGTTTCTGATGGGCGTTCCCCTGCTGCTGTTGTTGCTGGCGACCGTCGTCCTCGGTGTGGCCATGGGGGTTTACGGCAGGCCGGTGTTTGTCGCGCACATGGTCTGTGCCGGACTGAGCATGACGCTGGCTACTGCGCATGCCGTGGTGGGCCTGGTCTGGTTTTACCCCTTCTGACACCGGTGATGTGATGCATGTCCGCCGCACGGGGTTCTCCCAGCATCGCATGCATCCTGTCACGATGAATTCCTTGACGACTGAACGTCATCTCCACGGCGCGGTATTTCTCTTTCTCTATCTCCTGTCCGGGGTCATCAGCCTCGCCTATGAGGTGCTGTGGATCCGCATGCTTTCACTGCAGTTTGGTGTGAGCATCTTCGGCGTGGTGGTGACGGTGACCGCCTTCATGGCGGGCCTGGGCCTGGGCAGTCTGGCAGGCAGTCTGTGGGGGCGCCGTATCATCCACCCTTTACGCTGGTTTGCGCTGCTGGAAGGTGGCATCGCCCTGTTTGCCCTGCTGACTCCGCAGTTGTTGCGTTCACTTGATGGCAGTCTTACGGCCATGGCGGTCGGCAGCGGTTTGTCCACCTGGCTGGGTCTGCAGATGCTGGTGGTAATCCTGGTACTGATGCTGCCTGCCTTCGCCATGGGCGCGGGCTTTCCCATGATTCTGTCGGCCATGCGCGGTTCCGGGGTGTCGTTGGCGAGCATTTATGGCGTCAATGCCATCGGCGGGGCGGTGGGTGCGTTGCTGCCGCTCTGGCTGCTGCCCACCCTGGGCTGGCTGGCCGGGGTGCAGAGCGTCGCGGTGGTGGGGCTGCTGGTGGCCGTCCTGGCCTGGCTGGCGTCGCTGCGGTTGCCGCACGCCGCTCCCATGGCAGCGCAGGAGCGTCCCCCCTGGCGCTGGCTGCTGATCTACGGTGGCATCGGTGTCGCGGCCCTGATGCTGCAGATCGGCTGGACCCGCCTGTTCGGTATGGTGCTGCTGCGCACGGAATATGTGCTGGCCGTGATCCTCGCTATTTTCCTCATCGGCATCGGCCTCGGCAGCTTGCTGGCCAGGCACATGTGGCAGGCGTGGTGGTTCAGTGTGCTGCCCGTGATCGCCTGCGGCTTTGCGCTGCTCAGTCTGTGGTTGCTGGCGCCGTTGTCGGCGTGGGCCGAGCAGACCCGTTTCGATTCGTTGTTTTCCGCCCTGTTGCAACAGGGCAGCGCTATCGTCAGCCTGACCCTGCCGGTGACGCTGGTGCTAGGGGCCTGGCTGCCCCTGCTGACGCGGCGCCTGGGGGGCAGCCACCACTATGGCGCTTGGTTGTACGGTGCCAATTCGCTCGGCGCGGCACTGGGTGCCCTGCTGGCGGGTTTTTTGTTTATCCCGGGCATCGGCACCAGTGCGACCATCGTCAGTGGCGCCCTGCTGCTGCTGGTGCTGGGGCTGATGTGGGCGCCCTCGCGCCGCTGGTGGCTGACTGTGCCGCTGATGGTGCTGCTGGCCTGGCCGGTGCTGCAGTTGCCGCCGGTATCAGCGCTGATGCCGGCAGCCTATGCCCGGGCGCACAGCATTTATACTCACGAAGACGCCATTTCTATCACCCATGTGATCGAGCGGGAGGACGGCCAGCGTCAATTGCTGGCGGATTTGCGGCGCATGGATGCCTCCTCCGATCCGACCTCGGTGGCGGCACAGATGAATCAGGCGCGTCTGCCGCTGCTGCTGCATCCGGCCCCGCGCAGCGTGCTGTTTCTCGGTCTGGGCACGGGGATTTCCGCCGCCGGTTCGCTGCCGTTTCCCGATCTGCAACGCAGTGCCGTGGAGCTGTCACAGGGGGCCATCGCCGCTGCGCGGGACTATTTCACGCCGGTCAACGGTGCGGTCAACCAGCAGCTCACCCTGGTGCGTGATGATGCACGCCATTTCCTGCTCAGCAATACGGCGCATTTCGACGTCATTATCGGTGATCTGTTTCATCCGGATCTGGTGGGGCGCAGCGCATTGCTGTCGCGGCAGCAGTTCCAGCGTGCATACGCCCGTCTGAGTGAGGGCGGAATCTTTGTGCAGTGGCTGGCGCTGAATCAGTTCGACACCCGCAATCTCGATGTGGTATTGCGCACCTTCCAGCGTGTCTTTCCCGATGCGGTGATCTTTGTTGACGGGTTCCGGCTTGCCCTTGTCGGGTCTAAAGCTGGGCCGAAAGCCGGGCCAAGCACGGCAGCTATCAATGCTGCCGCGATGCTGGCCAATCTGGCGCGTATGACAGAAGACGTGGCCCAACGGGCCACCGGTGGCGAAGGCGCCTGGACCTGGCTGGGGCGCTACTGGGGGGCGATCCCCACGAGTGAGGGCCCGGTGCAGGACGAATGGGCGCCGGTGATTGAGTATCAACTGCCGGGGGCGCGCTACAGCGGCGCCCTGGATCTGTCGCAATTATTGGCTGATTTGCTGGCGCGACGACCGCCACTGGTGCAGGCGGTGCAGGATCTGCAGGTGGCGGAGCATGATTTCCCACAGTTTGAACGCGCCTACGCGGCCACCAGCCTGGCCTTCCGCAGCTGGGTGGCGCTGCTGCGCCAGCAGCCAACAGAGAGTCAACGACTGTTGCCACTGGCCTATCAGGCCAATCCCGCCGATCGCTGGATCGGCTTTGCCATGGCCGACGGCATTCTCGGCAATATGGATGCAGCCCTGGCGCGCGACATGACGGAACGACAGGTGCTGGAGGCGGTATTGCGCATCCGTCCGGATCATACCGAGGCCTTGCGCGAGCTCTGGCAACTGGCGCGGGATGATGGCGAGTTGGCGCTGGCCGATGAATACCGAGCCCGGCTGGAAAAACTGAGCCCGCTGGGTCGCCGTTTGAGGTCGCCCGGTAAGGCCGCTGATATCGCCGTTTCCGATTTGAACTCGCAATGAAATCAAACACCTAAAGTGGTAGCCTTGACCGATGAGTGGCAGTCCTTCTCTCGATAAAATTCCCATTACGGTTGTCGCCGCAGGTTCGTCTGCAAGGCTACATTGGCGCCGCCGCACGGTGCAGGCAGCAGTGCTGATCATCGCCATGCTGATCCCGCTCAGCGGACTGCTGCGCATTGACCCTGTCGCTGGCGCCTTCGTGGTGCTGGATCGGCAGATCTGGTGGAGCGACTTCTTTATTATCTTCGGTCTCTGGCTGATGCTGGCCAGTGGTCTGGTGCTGATGTATTCCTCCGTGGGGACTGCCTTTTGTGGTTGGGCCTGCCCGCAGAATACCTTGTCCGAGCTGGCCAATCGGTGGACCTATAAGCTGTTAGGTCGCCGCGCCGATGTCAGCCTGGCTGGCGAAAAAATGAAGGTTGCGGCAGGCAAAAACCGGCTTGGAAACTGGCTGCTTCTGGGACTGATCATTCTCGCCGCAGCGATGCTGTTTTCGCTGATACCGCTGTTGTATTTTTATCCGCCGGATGTGGTCTGGTCCTTTATTACCCTGCGGCCCGATGAACGCCTGGCGTCATCCTTGCATTACATCTATACGATTTTTGTCATTATCTTCTTTGTCGATATCGCCTTCATTCGACATTTCTGGTGTCGCTTCATGTGTGTCTACAAGGTCTGGCAACACGGTTTCAAGACCCGCCAGTCCCTGCATGTGGCCTACGACGAGGCGCGCAGCGAAAGCTGCGAAAAATGCAACTACTGCGTTACCAGCTGTTTTCTCGGCATCGATCCGCGCGATACCAACATGTACGACAGCTGCATCAACTGCGGTGAGTGTATCGACGCCTGCAATGAGCTGCAGGAAAAAAAGGGTGAAGTGGGCCTGCTGCACTTCTCGCTCGGCGCGCGTGAGCAGAGTCGTTCCGGCTGGCTGCTGGGACGGCTGGGTTCCTTGTCGGCACGCATGAAGTGGACGCTGCCTTTTTCCCTGTTGGGGCTGGGCATGTTTGCCTGGGGGCTGGTCAGCTACGAATATTATCGTCTGGCGGTGTATCGGGCTGACGCGGAATTTAGCTCATCCATCGAGGACTATCGCATTCGCGTCTCGAACAAGCTGTACCGGGACGCCGTGTTGACCATCAGCATAGAAGGATTGCCCAAAGGCAGTTATGTTTTGTCGGCCGGCGAGGTCAGGTTCGATACCGCCGGGAAGGTCGATCTTGAGTTGAATATCAATAATACACTGCCGCCGGGCCTGCACCGCTTTCTCGTACAGGTGCAATCCGCGGACGGCTGGCGGGACAGCTATCGTGTACAACACTTTGTTAGCAAGGGGAGGGGATAAATCATGACGGATAAAGAACAACAACCGGTGGGTGCGATTGGCAAACAGACCTGGGGCGAGATCCCGGAAGATAATTTTGGTTATGCCTCCGACGAGGAGCGACGTGCCAAACGCGGCCTGGAAGACTGGGAATTGGTGGAGAAGGTTCCTGACTCGCAGCGGGGTGTGCCGCGCTGGTTTCTCGGTGTCATCGTCATGGTACTGTTAGTGGCGATTGGTCTGAGCTTCCCCTTCTGGGGAGACCGCCCGGGCTATGAGCGGGAATGGATCAACTGGGGCTTTGGTGCCGCGATTTTGTATCTCGCCGTGTTTGGCACCTTCGTCTATTTCATGGTGAATATGTACAGCTCCAGCGTCGATGGCACGCTCCCTGACGATGCGGCAAAAGCGGATGAAGCCGGCGCGCCAGATGGCAAACAGGCCGACGACAAATGAAGGTGGCGGGTGTTGCCGGTGTGATGGCGATGGTGCTGGCCGCCTGTTCCGAGAAGCCCCAGCCGGTGGCGCGTGATTTTCCGGACGCAGATTCTGCCGGTGCCATCTTGCTGGTCAGCCGTTGCGGCACATGCCATGTTGCGCCCCTGCCGGTGGCACACGTTGCCGATGGCTGGCTAACAGTGCTCAATCGCATGCAGATGCGTATGCGCAGCCGGGGCTATCCCTTACTGGAGAAAGAGGAGCAGCGTGTGTTGCTGGAATATCTACAGGTGCATGCCGCACCAGCGGTGAAATGATGCGGGTAATTCTGGTGCTGGTTTTGAGCAGTTTGCTGCTGGCCTGCGCGGGCGATGATGCCGTGCTGCTGGGGCCGCAGGAATGGGATGAGGCGCACTTCATCGTCGAATCCCGCCCCAGCCCGATTCGCCGCGGCATGACGGAATTTATCGTGATTGCCACGCGCGGAAAATCAAGGCCAGGGGTCGGCTTTGTCATTTCCCTGCGCGCCTCGGAGGATCGCGAGTGGCGGCAGGCCATCCAGGATGGCTATACCGGTGTTTATCGCCGTGCCGTGTGGGTTGAGGATCCGCTTGCGGGGCGTCTGGCCGTGCAGGTTAAAAAGAAGGATGGGACGGAAACGACCCTGTATTTCCCCTTTCCCGCTGCCAGTGGGGAAAGTTGACGTAGCGTTGGGAATGGTCGTTCAGCGCTTGTTCTGCTGACGTTTCAGGCGCGGATTTTCTTCCCAGCGCCGCAACACCATGATGCGCTCGCCGCCCCGTGCCTCGGCGCAGCGGGGGCAGGTCAGATAGGCCATATAGATTTCTTTCGGCATGCGCCCGCTGTCGAGCAGCGTCATCTGCTGTTGCCGAACCGTGTCGCGAATGGTACCGATGCCACCTTCGTGTAGCTGCACATTGAGCTGAAATTTGCCTGGCAGACTGCCGACGTGGCGTGAGGGTGACCGGCTGTCTTTGAGCAGGCGAATCAGCCTGCCGCCAAACAGTCCGGTGCGGCTCAGGGCAAAGCCGGGCCAGCATTCCTCCAGTTCCAACTGTTCAATATCCACCTGCTGTCGCTGACGATAGGTGTCATAGGCCAGTGGCATATAGAGAAAGCTGGCAATCGGCAGGGTGTGGGCCATCTGGTGGGCCAGATCGATATCCTTGCCCCGCCAGTCCGGGTAGTCACCGGGACAGCCGCAGTCGAGAATCACCTGAGGTTTTCGGCCTTGCGGAGTTGCCGGAAGGTCATGAAAAGGTTGGCAAAATATACCCAGAAGCCGACGCCCATGGCGGTGGAGACGAAGGCGATGGTGCTGCCGTAATAACCGTGGATTTCATCCATGCGGGTCAGGTCGTCATCCAGCAGGGCGAACCCTTCGAGGATGCCGAATATCATCAGTGTGGAATAAAAGCCGGCGATACCGAGGCTGGTCCACCAGAAGGTGTGATTGACCAGGCGGCGGGAATAAATGGGCACGCCACTCATTCTGGGCAACAGATAATAAGAGGCCCCCATAATGAAGATCACCACACCGCCAATGACGTTGATATGGGCGTGGGCGAGGGGGTCGATAAGGTGCCCGGGGCCGCCGTAGGGGCTGCCGATGGAGTCCAGCCAGGCGCGGATGGGGCGGATGACTTGCAGCACGCCATGCACAGTGCCGATAAAGAAACACAACGCCGAGACCATCAGGAATTTGACCAGATAGCGGTCGCCGGCGTGCGCTTGTGTTGTTGTTTCAGACATAAGGGTACAACGCTGGTACAGGAAAGGGTATTTGCTGCGGCAAACAGACAAAAAAACCCGGGAAAACCGGGTTTTTTGTCGAGGCAAGAGTGTCGAGCCAAAAGGCCCTGAATCAGCTTACTGCTTGTCGCGTTCGGCGACGACATCCATGCCGAGACCGCCCAGGTAACTGGTCAGCACAATGATGAATAAAAAAGTCAGAATCGGCACAAGAATAGCCATTGGAAACCCTCCTCAGAATTCCTCCCCCCACGAGAGGACTTTATTATTTAGTATCCATCGAGTCTACCCAATCACCCGCAGGCACGCAAGCACAGGCTTTTGGGCACGCCCTCTGGGGTTTTACGCCCGATCCGGAATCAAGGCGTACTTTTGAAGGCAGGCTGATTGCCTGTCAAGAAAGTACAACGCAGAGTCCGGGCCGGGCGTAAAACCAGAGGCCGCAATCTATTATTAGAAGTGCCCTTTACTGCGTGGCGGCCGCCCCTTCCACGCGGGGATCGGTGGCGGCACTGACCACACGGCGTTTCTTATCCCAGACTACCGCCTGCATGTTACCCCAGCCGTGCGGGAATTCGCGCAGGGTATGGCCTCGAGATCCCAGCTCGGCTATTTCATCTTTGTTGAGGGCGGCCGTTTCGTAGTGCACTACATCGGGCAGGTATTGGTGATGAAAGCGCGGCAGGCCGACCATGCTGCGGGCATCGCCGCCGGCCTCGAAATCCAGCGCGGCCAGCAGCAGCATGCTGATGATGCGGCTGCCGCCGGGGGTGCCGACCACTGCGATGCCACGCTCCGTGTGCAGAAAACTGGGCGACATACTGGACAGCGGGCGTTTGCCCGGGGCGATGGCGTTGGCCTCGCCGCCCACCAGCCCGTATACGTTGGGGGTGCCGGGCCGGGCGGAAAAATCGTCCATTTCATCGTTGAGCAGTACGCCGGTGCCGGGGGAGACGAAGCCGGAGCCGAAGGGGTAATTGATGGTCAGGGTGGCGGCCACACGGTTGCCCTCGCGGTCGAGGATGGAAAAGTGCGTGGTATCGCGGCCCTTGGGGCTGGCCTCCACGCCGGGCAGATAGTCGCTGGGTAGGGCGCGGTCGGAGCGGATGGCGGCGCGCAGGCCGTCGGCGTAGAAGGGGTGCAGCAGCCGTTCGACGGGGATGCGGGTGAAATCCGGGTCACCCAGATACACCGCCCGGTCGCGGTAGGCACGGCGCATGGCCTCGATGATCAGGTGTTTGCGGGTGACGCTGTCCTGTGCATCGAGATTGAAGCCGGAGAGAATATTAAACATGGTCGCCAGGGTGATGCCTCCGGAGGAGGGCGGCGCCGCTGAGGTGATGTGCATTTCACCGCGTGGACTGCGGTAGTGGGCGCGGATGGGCTCGCGCTCGATGACCCGGTAGTCGGACAGGTCCGCCAGCGTCCAGATGCCGCCGGCGCTGCGCACGCCATCGACCAGTTTCTGCGCCACGGGGCCGCGATAGAAGCCGCCGCGTCCCTGGTGCGCCAACGCCTCGAGGGTGTCGGCCAGTGCTGGCTGGCGGATGGGGTGGCCAATGGACGGCACTTCATTATCGAGCAGAAAGATGGCCGCGGCGGCTGCCGAGGCGCGCAGGGCCGCGAGGCGGAATGTCGCCATGCGGCGGTAGTGCTCGCTGACCGCAAAGCCTTTGCGGGCCAGGCGAATGGCCGGGGCCAGGCTGTGTGCCAGTGGTAGGCGGCCGTAATGTTTGGCCAGATGCACCATGCCCGCCGGAATGCCGGGGATGCCCGCCGCCAGCGGGCCATCGATGGACAGGCCTTTGACCACCTCGCCGTCGGGGCCGAGATACATATCCCGGTGGGCTGCCTGTGGTGCCGTCTCGCGGCCATCGAGCAGGGTCTCGAAGCCGTCGCTAGCGCGGTGCAGCAGCCAGAAGCCACCGCCGCCGAGCCCCGAGCCGGTGGGTTCCACCACCGCCAGCATGGCGGTCACGGCCACCGCCGCATCGAAGGCATTGCCGCCCTGGGTGAGGATTTCCAGTCCGGTCTGGGTCGCCAGCGGGTGTGCCGTGGCGATCCCGGCCTGTGGCGGGGTGGCCGCCAGCGCACTGCCCAGGCCCAGCATGAGCAGGGTGAAGATGACGGCATTGGCACGTTTTGCCATCCGATATTGCCGATCCATGTCCGTGTCCCCTTCCTCAATAAAAAAGGCCCCGTTAGCGGGGCCTTTAGTCTTGCCGGTCTGCGCTCAGGCGGACTCGGCGGTGATGCGCTTGAATTTGGCCAGTAGCTCTTCCTGTGTTTCCTGATGATCCGGGTCCAGCGGAATGCAGTCCACGGGGCAGACATCGACGCACTGTGAGGTTTCATAGTGGCCGACACACTCGGTACACAGGTTGGGATCAATGACGTAGATCTCTTCACCCTGGGTAATGGCGCCATTGGGACATTCGGGTTCGCACACGTCGCAGTTGATGCATTCGTCGGTAATGATTAAAGCCATAATGGATACTCGCTGAAACGACCTTGAAGTTAATTGGCTGATTTTAACGCAATTTGTTCATCAATTCAGCCATGACGGTGTCATGGACAAAAGGCGCCACATCGCCGCCCAGGGCGGCAATCTCGCGCACCAGGCTGGACGAGATGTAGGTGTACTGCTCGGCAGGGGTGAGAAACATCGTTTCAATATCCGCCGCCAGCTTGCGGTTCATGCCGGCGAGCTGGAATTCGTACTCGAAATCGGACACCGCGCGCAGGCCGCGCAGGATCACCGTGGCCCCGCGGGCACGGGCGAATTCCACCAGCAGACCCTCGAAGGTGCAGACCTCGACGTTGGGGTATTCCGCCAGCACCGTGTGAGCCATGGTCAGGCGTTCGTCGAGGGAGAACACGGTCTGTTTGCTGGTGTTGGGTGCTACCGCGACGATGACCCGGTCGAACAGCCGCGCAGCGCGGGCGACCAGATCGGAATGGCCCAGGGTGATGGGATCGAAGGTCCCGGGGTAGATGGCAGTGGTTTGCATGGGGGGGGATTGTCGCATGGCGTGGCGGGGAAGGGTATGCCAGTAAACTGACAAGTATCAGGCGCAGCGAGGGCGTTCAAAATGAAGAAAACCGACTGACGAGGCGCATCGGCAAAAGCCGATTGGGCAGGATACAACTGATCATGGCCGCGCGGACCACGACCCTGGTGGTCATTTTTTTGAAGGGCTATTCGCGTCCGACCAGACGGTAGATCACCTGCCCACTTTTCTTTTCCTTTAGTAGCTTCCAGCCGGCCGGCAGGGACAGTTCATACAGTTGTCTTTCGCATTCCACATAGATGCGTGCGCCGGGGGCGAGCCAGTGCTTGTCTTCCAGCAACTGCAGGGTGGACGGGATCAGATCCTGGCCGAAGGGGGGGTCGAGGAAGATGAGGTCGTAGCGGGCATCACCCGGGCCACGTTCGAGAAAGGCCTGTACGGACATGCGTGCCACGCGGGCGCTATCGGTCTGTAGCAGTTGCAGGTTGGTTTCAAGCTGGTGCGTGACGGCATGCGCTTCGTCGACTAAAACTACCCGCGATGCACCGCGCGACAAAGCCTCCAGTCCCAGTGCGCCGCTGCCGGCGAACAGGTCGAGACAGTGGGTGCCGACGATGTCTGCCTGCAGCCAGTTGAACAGGGTTTCGCGCACCCGGTCCGGGGTCGGGCGCAGGCCGGGCATGTCCGGGAATGCCAGTTTGCGCCCGCGCCACTGGCCGCCGATGATGCGCAGGCGATTCTGTCCGCCGCGTGCGTTGCGATGTTGGCGGCTCATCTAGTCCAGCAGTTCCAGCCAGTCGCGCGGGTGCAGGAAGTCATCATACAGGCGTGCCTCGGGGCTGCCGGCTTCTGGCTTCCAGTTGTAGCGCCATTTCACCAGCGGCGGCAGGGACATGAGGATGGATTCGGTACGGCCGCCGGTTTGCAGGCCGAACAGGGTGCCACGGTCATAGACCAGGTTGAATTCCACATAGCGGCCACGGCGGTATAATTGGAAGTCGCGCTCGCGCTCGCCATAGCTGTCGTCCTTGCGGCGGGCGACGATGGGGCAGTACGCATCGGTGTAGTGGTTTCCCACGCTTTGCATGAATTCGAAGCAGTGGTCGAAGCCGCCCTCGTTGAGGTCGTCGAAGAACAGGCCGCCGACGCCGCGGGTCTCGCCGCGGTGCTTGAGGTAGAAGTATTCGTCGCACCATTTTTTGTACTTCGGGTAGACGTCCTCGCCGAAGGGGTCGCAGGCGGCCTTGGCGGTCTGGTGCCAGTGCACCGCGTCTTCCTCGAAGGGGTAATAAGGGGTCAGGTCGAAGCCGCCGCCAAACCACCAGATGGGATCTTCGCCTTCTTTTTCGGCAATGAAAAAGCGCACGTTGGCGTGCGAAGTGGGCACGTAGGGATTGTGCGGGTGGATCACCAGCGATACGCCCATGGCTTCGAAACTGCGTCCGGCCAGTTCCGGCCGATGGGCGGTGGCCGAGGTGGGCAGGTTGTCGCCGGTGACGTGAGAGAAATTGATACCGGCTTGCTCGAACACGTCCCCGTCGGTGAGTACGCGGGTGCGTCCGCCACCACCGCCGCCTTCGCGTTCCCAGTTGTCCTCCATGAAGTGGGCCTTGCCGTCTTCGGCCTCGATGGCACTGCAGATGTGATCCTGCAGATCCAGCAGGAAGGCCTTGACGGCCTGAACGTTGGGCTGGGGCTCGGACATGGGGCTACCTAGGTGAAAAAGAAGCAGAGGGTACACAAAGTGTGGCCGAGAGGCGAGATGGTGTGAGGAATCGTCTTGGCAAACTGCCTGGGTTTTCTGTCTAAGTCAATAAAATGTATAAAGTTTATAGGGTTTTAACGGGGCGGGAGAGATAGGGGGGTAGATGTGGCTGAATCCGTGAGGAGGTACCTATCATGAATTGCTCGATCATTTAGGCTCCTCACTATTACCTATGTGGAACAGTGAGGAGCCAAAAACTGATCTGATTTGGCTGCATGATCTCGGCGAGGTGGTGGTCTATCCGATTGGTGGACAGGGGTTGCCACATGATAAACCTTTGTGTATCTCCAGTAGAACTGGCGGCTACCACTTTGGTTTACACTGCACTAAGACTATAGGTCACCGAGCCGGGCATCCATGGATGGGGACTCTAGCCATGTCGCCACATCCTTGCCTAATGCTTTAACCGTACGGCCTAAAACTGAGCATGAACCCTTGAAACCACCCATAAAACCTCCACCGGAAACACGCCTCCCTTCAAATGTGCCGAGCTTGTTACCGTTTTCCCACAATGCTCCCCGAATGGTTGTTGCCTTACGATGACCGAGGAAAGCATTGCCTTGGCTAACTGCATCGGTAATTTCGATATCTAGAAATTTGTTTCCATCCTTGGGGCTAGCCTCATCTTCTAGCGTTATGGTTATCCCTTTGTCAGCAGCGTATTGCGAAATAAATTCCGACAATTGGGTTTGTATATGACATTCCTGCTTGATGTTCTTCGCAATCATGTTGCCTTCAGAGTAGGGTACTACTTTAGGGATACCGATTACATTGGAATCTGCCTGAACGGTGGGGGCAGCTATAACCACCGATAGTGCTGCAATAATGAGAGGTAAGCGATTAATAATAATCTTCATGTTTTCATCCCCTATATTATGTGATTATCCGTGCTCAAGCCTTGGTAAAATATCTGAACGAATTATGTTCTTAATGATGCCAAGTTTTTTGTGCATTACTATAATACCCCTTATTTTCAGGGGAATATAGTTTTGGAGTTATCGACGCCACTGAGCAAGAACTGAGTCTCTTCTGTTTGGAGTGGGTCCACTGTTCTGTCAAATCGCGTATTAACTTTGTTTATCTCTGTTCACATAGGCTACTAAATCCAGGAAAATGGGGCTGCGGAAATGCAAAATAGTGGTGTAGTGAAATTTGAGGGGAAGTGTTTTGGAGGAGTAGAAGGTGAAAAACAGTTTCTTTTGGCTCTCCTTGCTATATTGCCGGCAGTTTTTTTCTTATCTTCTTCCCATGGTGCAGATAGGCCAGATAGCAGTTCATTTGGGGTCATCATCGGCTCTGGATCAAGCCATCCAGGCTGGGGAGATACTGCAGAGAGAGTTAGAACAATAGACCTTGCTTTTCGTTATGAAAGCTCACCAGAAAGAGTCAAAGGTCTTCAATGGTATAAAAATCACCGCTCATATGTCATTGAAGTTCCTTTACATGTAGTCAGAAAACCCTATAGCTCGTTTATGTTCGGTGCTTCATTTTTATCGCGTTGGACTTTTGACAAGAATGGCGTAAAACCTTATTTGTTAGTTGGTGGTGGGCCTGTGTATTCAATGGCCAATATTAGAGGGATGGGCGCAAAGATAAACGGTAGCTATCAGGCCGGGGCAGGACTGGAGTTTACAATTAATGACCGACGATATTTTGTAGATATCAGATACCATCACATATCAAACGGCGGTATAAAGGAGCAAAATGTTCCTCTCAATTCGAGCAAAATACTCTTTGGGGTAGAGCTTTAAATCCGAATTACTACAGATACTTTTTTGTGGTTAGACGTTTCGGGGCGTGCGGCTTTATGGTTTGGGTTATTTGGTATGCTTTCGGTGCTGATAGATAGTACTTCAGGGAGAAGGAGTGGGCTTGTTGTGGGGGCGGGTGATTTTCCCCAGCAGTGCGGCCGTGCTGTCTTTATATTGTACTGATGCGGTGGTTTAACATGCGGGGATGGTGGGGTTGACAAGTTCTTCTGCCATGCATGAAGAAGTCTGGTATCTTTCTTATTGGGGCGGCTAAGTGTAGGGTTTTATCATGTGTTCTATCGCAGTGTGTTTTCGTGGGTTAATGAGTATGCTTGCTGACTCACATTTCTTTCAATAGGGTGTACTTGTGGGTTAATGATGCTTGGTTATCTTTAATAACTTGTGTTCTTAATGTAAGTGCAGGCTTAATTTGCACAGGGCGCCATAGCAAAAGAGAAATATTTCAATTTGTGGTGGTTTTTTGTCAATATGGATTTTATGAATAACTTGGGTTAGATATGAATCAGAGAGTCCGCAAGGAAGATTCAGTAAGTAATCGTAAGATTATATTTATTAATCCTCCTTATGAACGTATTGCACGAGGGTATGGATTTGTCAGGCATATAACAAACCAGGCTTCTTCCCTGGGGTTGTTGCATCTGGCGGCGGAAGTGCGTGAGCATGGTTACCAGCCATCAATCATTGAAAGTGATATATTCAATTTGACGATTGATCAAATTGTTGGAAAAGTTGTCGAGGAAAATCCCGCATACGTTGGAATTACTTTATTTACAGTTGGTGTATGGAGTGCTGCAGCAATTTCCCGGAAAATCAAGAAAGAATTACCCGATACGATAGTTATAGTTGGTGGCCCTCATGTGTCATCAATGGGGAAGGAGACTATCGGCCGCTTTGAAGAATTCGATTATGCGGTCAACGGTGAAGGTGAAAAGCCCTTGGTGGAATTGCTGGCAGCCTTGGATGCAGGCACAAACTTAATGCAAGTGCCGAGTATTATTTTTAAAAAGCATTCATTTTTGCATGTTACGCCCGGAAATACCTCTAGTCGAGCGTTAGATGAGCTGCCAATGCCTGCATGGGATTTGTTGCCTAATTTTCCGTGGGCATATAAGCCCGCTATCTATGACTATCCTCGTGGGCCAGTTGCTACCATAGCGGCTTCGCGTGGATGTCCGTTTCATTGCAAGTTCTGCGACACTTCTACCTTTGGTGATAGAGTAAGACACTATTCCCCCGTTAAGGTATTTGACATGATGCAACATCTGCATGATGTCTATGGTGTACGTCATATCATGTTTGTCGATGATCTTTTTCTTGCGAGCAAGGTGCGTGTGACCGAGCTTTGCAATATGATTCTTGATTCTAGTTTGAAAATGACCTGGAGCTGCACCGCTCGTGTGGATACAGTTAAGCCAGACGTGTTGGCGCTGATGAAAAAGGCCGGTTGTTGGGAGATATCGTTTGGTCTGGAGACAGGCTCAAATCTATTGCTGAAAAAAATGGATAAAGCTGCGGAAGTGGAAAAGTCAGAGCAGGCAGTAAACTGGACGGCTGAAGCGGGTATTCGTACCAAGGGATTGTTTATGCTTGGTTTTCCTGGCGAGGATAAGGAGACTATCGCACAGACCAAGGACTTTATTCGGCGTATACCCATGACCATTATGAACCTGAGCAAATTTACACCCTATCCAGGCTCGCCTATTTACCGGGATTTATATGGTGAGAACATTCGGGAAGATCACTGGGAAAAAATGAATGGAATGAACTTCATCTGGTCTCCAAAAGGTTTGACGGTAGAAGAGCTCGACAGGCAATACCAGGAAATTCTGATGGCTTTTTATCGCAGGCCTCAGATTGGGTTTTATTACATGAAGCTTACGCTCATGTATCCAAACCATTTTGTACGGCTTCTACGTTTTGGTCTTGGTTATTTAACCGCCAAGGCCAGGAGCTTTTTATCTGGCCGCAAGGGGCTGCTGGTCAAGCCCTGTGATACATCTCTGGATTAATCGTTAGTCGGATAGATTCATGCTTGTCCGTTGGCGGGTAAAGAGCCCTTCCATTTCAAGTGTATGAAGTTCTCCCTCCCTCCTCTGTGGCCGAGAGACAGTCGCCCCTATCCCTCGAGCGGAGGGAGTAGAGCTAGCTAATGAAGCGCAATGGTAATACGAAGTTGCGCAATTATTCTAATTTTACGACGGTTCCTTTTAGTGCCGAGCCTGCCATCAAGGCACCAGCGCCACATTCAAATTCAGTGTCGCTCTTGAACTCAACGTTTTTGTAGTTGCTGATAATGTTGATGACTGCATTGCCACCTTCTTTGACAGCCCGTTGTTGCAGGCTGATCAAGGCTGATAGAAAGGCCCATTCGCAAGCCTTCTGGTCAGACTTATTGAAGGCATTGGTTTTTTTGTTGCTGGCGAATTGGCCGAATTTTTGCGCTATCGGGCCATGTTTCTGGTCACCAAAGTAGAAGCGTATTCCTGCATCAAGTTTTTGTTTTGCCACTTCTGTGGATAAGGCTTCCTCTATGGAAAAGCGGAGCCGGTCATCACGACTTGCAGCCTGGGCCGAGTATAGAGCTATAGTGGCGGCCAATAGCGCCATGGTCAGTTTTTTCATTTGCCATTTCTCCTTGTGCTTTGGGGGCTTAGGTTACGATCATGTATTACCAGCGCTTGAAAATCAATGAGGTGTTAATGCCGCCAAAAGCAAAGTTATTGCTCATCACATATTCACAGTGTAATTCTCGGCCGTTACCGATAATGTAATCCAGCTCGCCGCATTGCTCATCGGGTGTTTCAAGGTTAAGGGTTGGCGTAAACCAGTTTTCATTCATCATATGGATGCTTGCCAAGGCCTCGATAGCGCCGCAGGCACCCAGTGTATGACCTAGATTACCTTTGAGGGAGCTGATGGGAATATTACTGCCGAACAGGCGGTTGGTTGCCAAGGATTCAGCGATGTCTCCTCGGTCTGTGGCGGTGCCATGAGCGTTGACGAAACCGATAGCTTCTTTGCTCAACGAAGCATCATCCAAGGCGAGCTGCATGGCTCTACCCATGTTTCCTGATTCCGGCTGAGTGACGTGGCCGCCATCAGAATTGGTGCCGAAGCCGACGATTTCAGCCAGGATTTTTGCGCCGCGGCCGAGGGCGTGATCCAGCTCTTCCAGAATCAGGGTGCCGGCCCCTTCACCGATGACCAGTCCGTCCCGCTGATGGTCGAATGGGCTGG
>CAJVYS010000053.1 GCA_913009875.1 uncultured Gammaproteobacteria bacterium
GCGACATCTCAGCTCTCCAGCGACTGTTACAGTGTCTTTCACTTGTCTACCCTCTTTCCTCCACGACGATCTTCCGATCTTCTCTTTTTTCTCTTTGTGTTTTTTTTTTTTTTTTAATGATACGGCGACCACCGAGATCTACACTCTTTCCCTACACGACGCTCTTCCGATCTGTCACCAAAGGCTCTTTCAAGTAATTGGACAGCTCCCCCTCGATGTCACGAGCTAGCTGCGTGGGTGTCTTACCCGCGGCGACCAAATCTTCCACCAGGGGGGTGGATATCTTCCCGTCCGGCCGCACCGGCACCGACGTAGAAACTTCAGGGTTACGCCAAACAAAGATCTGCAACCCATCGCCAGGACCAATAATATAATTAGGGGTGCTGCCAGACATATTGGGTGGGGACGGAAATTTCTGGGAACAACCCCCGATGAATAATCCCACCACCGCTAATACGGGCAGCAACCGCAATATCCCTATTCGCATTTTTATCCCCATACAGACTCGCACTTAAACTGTGAAACTCAGTGAACGCGCTATTGGCCCGTTGCGCCGGAATTCGCCGCGCATCATAGCACATGAAACTAACATTACCGATATCGGACAAGCCCCTCAAAAATCAAATAGGCATTGCGGCACTGATCCACATATCGGCCATAGCACACATCACGAACGGCAACCCGTGCAGACCCAAGACACAGGCGACACATCGACACGCCTTGCTTCACTCGCACCCCCGCCACCTCGCGCCCAATTCGGCTACTTACGTTGCAACTCCTTCAGCAGGGCCCGAGCCGCATCGGCCTGCGCAAAATCCGGCGACAGTTCCAACACGCGTTTTAGCTCCGATTCCGCCTCTGCGTCGCGCCCCGCACGATGTAAGCCGACAGCCAAGTGATACCGCACCTCGACAAGGTCTGGCGCCTCTAGGACGGCTTGTTGAACCAGCACCAAGCCCCGGTTCGTCTTACCGGTCTCAATCAATAGCCAACCCAGAGTATCGGTGATAGCGGGATTATGCGGCGCCAGCTCATAGGCACGCTCGGCATACTTTACGGCATCGTCGCGGCCCAACTGGTGGGAAGCCCAAGCCAGATTATTCAGCACCACAACATCTTTGGGGCGACCCTTGAGTACTTGCTGGTACTGCTCCACCGCCGCTTCGAGCCTGCCGCTTTCCTGGTAGGCGCTCGCCAGCACCGTACGCACGGCGGCGTCATCGCCGTGGTTTTTGAGCCATTGTTCCAGCGGCGCATAGGCCGGTTCCAGCTTGGCCGCTTTACGGGCTCTATAAATGGCGAGTACCAGCTGCGCCGTGTTGGCCTTATCAAAGGCCTGCTTGTAAGCCTCCGCCGCAGCCTGGTAGCTACCGTCTACCATCAGCACGTCGCCCTGCAGACGGAAACCCACCGCTTCCTTTGGGCGTTGCTGCTGAATCGTTTCGGCGATACGCAAAGCGGCTTGCGGCTGTTTGGCTTTCAATTCCAGCTTAGCCAGCGCCAGCTGTGTAGGCAGATAATCCGCCGCAAGCTTGAGTGCTTCCGCAAAACTCTTCCTGGCGGAGCTTGTGTCGCCGAGTTCCTGTTTTGTCACCCCAAGCAAATGATGGGCCTGGGCAGACTTTGGCGCCAGTTTAACCAGTAACTCGAACTCCTCCTTCGCGCTGTAGTAGTCCTTGGCATTGAGCAGTGACAGACCTAATGCGTTCACCACCAATACATTATCTGGATGCAGCGCCTTCAGTTCACGCGCGATGCTGACAGAACGTAAGGCCTGTTGCTTGTCGTTGTAATACTTCACGAGGGTCAGGCCCGGCTGTAGTGCACCGGAATTGGCCTCCCACGCCGCTTGCAGATATTTCAACGCCTGCTGCTCGTCACCCTGCCGTCCGGCAAGCCCAGCCAAGGACATCAGGGCACCAAGGTGGCCCTCGCGTTGCTTGAGTACTGATTGGTAGCGCTTTTTAGCAGCGTCCGTTTGGCCCTCATTCTCATCCAGCCGGCCAAGATTGGTGATCGCAGGAACAAAATGCGCGTCCTTTACCAGAGCCTGCTCGAATTTTTCACGAGCCATCTTCGGTTTATCCAAAGCGACATAAACAGTTCCCATCAAATTCTCAGGAAGTGGGCTATCGGGGGCTTTTGCCGCGAAGGCCTGCGCCTGTTTCAAGGCCTTGTCGTATTCCTTGCTTCGCAAGTGAACCATGGTCAGGAGCAATTCAGCCTGAACAACGTTTTTCCCGAGGTCGACCGCTGTCTCCAATTCTTTGATAGCTTCAGAGGTCTCGCCGGAAGCAAGATGCCCTAAAGCCAGCTGGGTGCGAATTCCCGCCGCCTCGGGGGCTGCGGCTGCCGCGCGCTCCAAATAATTGATGCCCTTCTCAGTATCGCCGCTGCGGAGATAAGCACTGCCCAACAAAGCCAACAGTTGCACATCATCTTTCGCCTTGGGTAATACCCGTTCCATGATCTGAATTGCCTCATCGGCTCGCTTAAGCTTGAGCCTTGTCGCTGCCAATAACTTGACCGCTGATTTATTGTCGGGATAAGCCCCCACCACACGAGACAGGGAATATTCCGCCTGTTCATAGCGGCCTTTGGCGAAATCAATCGCACCCATCATTTGCTGGCTCGGCATATGTCCAGGGGCTACCCGTAACACTTGCTGCAACGCCTGTCCGGCACCATCCAAGTCTTTATTCCTGTACAAGACGACGGCGTGTAGATAGTTTGCCTGGGGGAGGTTCGGGCTTGCACGACGAACCTCGTCAATCTTCTTTTCCGCACCTTCCAGGTCACCCAGGGCAATACGCACCCCGGCACTACCGAGCAAGGCAGACAGGTTCGATGGCCGCAATTCCACGGCCTTGTCAAAACTCTGTTTGGCCGTGCTGAGATCCCCCTTGAGGCGGGCAAGCTCCCCATGCACGGCCCAGGCCTCGCTATTTTCGGGGTAAGCCTGCAAGACAAGATCGACGAGTTGCTGTGATTCAGGCAGTCTCCTGTCCACTACCGCCAAGCGCGCCTTGCCCAGCATGGCGTCCGCGGAATCCGGCGCCAACTGTAAAGCCCTCTCAAATGCACCCTCTGCCTTGTCCCGCTGATTCTGCATTAGATAGGCATTGGCATGAAGCACCAACAGCTCAGCCTTCAGCGCCGAGGGAAAGTCGTCTTCCACCTTTAGGTCTTCCAAGACCTTTTCACCCTTTCCTTGGAACAGATAGGCCCTCCCTAAGGGAATAATCACCTGCTGCCAATCCATACCCAAACGCCGCGCCCGCTCAAGCTCCTTCTCCGCACCAGGGCCATTACCACGCTGCAAATAGGTCTGCCCTAAAAGAAAACGAGCTTTAACATTCTTGGGATCTTGTTTGAGGGCGTTCTTCAGCTGAATAATCGCCGCATTCATATCCCCTTTTTGGATATAGGCTTCCGCTTCCTCGACGTATTCCTCACTACTTGCCGCATGCGCATCGAAAAATATCACCAACAACAGCAGCATGACGAAACTGCTTAGCCATTCCCTAGACCGTTTGGACATAGACTGTGAAAACATGGTGGCACTCCTTGTGTATCATTTATATTGTGCAACGCGCATCGCACGCACTATCGATCTGGATTAAATGTGCTACTTCAAACCGTATTTATTCAACAAATCATATAATGTCGGCCGACTCACCTCGAGCAGTTCTGCCGCCTGGGACATATTGCCCTTGCTCAAGGTCAGCGCCCGTTGCAAAGCCTTGCGCTCGGCTACCTCGCGAACCTGGCGCAGGCTAAGCATCACCGGCTGACTGTCTTCCCCGACAGTCAGCTCAAGATCCGCAGCGGTGACATACTCACCTTCGGCCATGATATTCACGCGTTTCATCTTGTTTTCCAACTCACGCACATTTCCGGGCCAGGGATACTGTTCAATGGCATCCAGCGCTTCGCGGCTAAATCCTTTAAGGGCGCGTCCATTTTTACTGGAAAATCGGTCGAGGAATACCCTCGCCAGCATCAGCTCATCACCTTCACGCTCACGCAGGGGAGGGATGCGAATGGATATTTCACTGATGCGATAGTACAGATCTTCACGGAATTTCCGTTCTTCGGCCAGTCTGGGCAAATCCTGGTGAGTTGCACACACGATACGCACATTAACCGGAATCTCTTTGTGCCCGCCAACCCGTTCAATCACCCGTTCCTGCAAAAAGCGCAACATCTTAGCCTGCAGTGCCATGGGAAGATCGCCCACTTCATCAAGAAAAAACGTGCCTCCCTCAGCGTACTCAATTTTACCTTTGGTTTGACGACTAGCGCCAGTGAATGCCCCCTTCTCATAGCCGAATAGCTCACTTTCCAGTAGTGCTTCCGGAATCGCGGCACAGTTGATGGCCACGAAGGGACCCCCACTCCGCGGGCTGAGGGTATGCAGAGAACGGGCGAACAACTCCTTGCCGGTACCGCTCTCGCCCAATAGCAAGGTGGTAACATCCGAGGGTGCCACCTTCTCCACCATACGGCAGGCCTTCTGCATCTGCGGGCTGGCGCCAATGACACCCTCTAACTGACTGATGCGCGCCTGCTGCAGCTGGCGGTGCTCCTCTTCCAGATCGTGGAGAGCGTGGGCGCGATCAATGATCATGCCCAAAATCTCTGGCTCCACCGGTTTCTGATAGAAATCGTAAGCCCCCTGCGAAACCGCACGGACCGCATTTTCACGGTCGTCATTTCCTGTGACCACTATCACTTTGGTGAGCGGGAATTCTGACAGTATCTCCACAAGCGTGGCGAGACCTTCAGAAGCATTGGCCGGATCTGGCGGCAAGCCCAGGTCCAGTGTGACTACCGCCGGCCTGTGCTTACGCAGCTGGTTCATTGCCGCTTCCCTGTCACCGGCAATAATGACTTCGTAGCCGTCAAAACACCAACGCAACTGGCTTTGCAAACCAGGATCATCTTCTACAACCAATAGTGGTTTCAGCTTGGGCTTTCTGGCCATGTTTAATCGACTACCGTCGTTGTTTGCATTGAAACGTCCCGCTGGGCAGGATCTGCCTCTTCAATTTTCAGCCGGACAAAAAAACTCGAGCCCTTACCGGGTTCACTGCGAACATCCAGGCTACCGCCCTGGCTATGGATAAACTCGCGGCTCTCGTATACGCCAATTCCCATCCCGGCATTGCCCTTGGTGGTTTCAAAGGGACGAAACAGGCGTTCACGAATGAACTGAGTATCCATACCCGAGCCCGTATCCCGGATTTCGATCACGGCGCTGTTTTCCTCACGCCGTAATTCTATGTCGATTATGCCATCATCTGCAGTGGCATCCTGCGCATTCTGCACCATATGCCCGATTACCGCAGCCAGGCGGTCGGCATCCGCTATGACGTTGATCCCGGCATCTTTTATGTGTAATTGCGGTGCCGGTCGTGAATTGGCATGTACCTTGGCTACATCAGACAACATTCTCCCCAGCTCCACATATTTTTTCTGGCTATGCTCAAGGCGTCCCTTGCGCAACTGGGCCAGCAGGCGGTTCATCTTGTTCACCGCATTCTCTACCGTTGAAATGGCATCCTCCATGAAAGCCGGGTTATCACGATGCTTAGCGGCATTGCTGACAACAAGAGACAACTGGGCAACCAGATTTTTCAGATCATGCACCACATAGGCGGACAGTCGATTGAAGGCCTCAAACTGCCTCGCATCCACCAACGCCTCATTTGCCTGCAGCAATGCCAGATAACTGGCAGCCTGACGACCGGTGGTAATCAACAGGTCACGCACCTCCCAGTTGATCGGCATCCTGGCCCGGGGGCTGGAGAGCACCACAAAACCGCTCAATTCCGATGCCGAATGCAGAGGCACGATCAGCCAGGCATGGGGCAATTGTTCCAGCCACGCCGGAAGCTCCAGGCCCGCATAGGATTCGGGTTCACGATCGATC
The DNA here is from genome assembly GCA_913009875.1 of uncultured Gammaproteobacteria bacterium. Lineage (GTDB taxonomy): Bacteria > Pseudomonadota > Gammaproteobacteria > SZUA-152 > SZUA-152 > DRQN01. The sequence continues at coordinate 5,936 of CAJVYS010000053.1, forward strand.
TCATTGAGATCGATCACCCAAACCTGCGCAGCCAGGAATGCCTCCAGCGATCGGTTCTGTTCAGGCTGGAAATCCACCTCCTCACCCATGTTCCAGCCGGCCACCGGGCGGCAGATTTGATCGTCCTGGCGCCACCAGAGCATCCCGGCCGGGCTTTCGACAATTTGCGCAATAGCGGAAATGACCCGCGGCCGCAGACTGGCATCGAGATCCGCCCCCGATAGCGTATTGATCAGGCGCAGCCATTCCTCACGATAATCATAGCGATAGTTGAAGAAGTGCTTGCTGAGAAAAATACGCAGGCGGGCACGCATCTGCCCGGAAAACATCAACACCAGCAACAACAGGCCGGCGCCAAAGAAGAAGATCAACTGGATCGCACCGCCCCAGTCGCCACCGTACAGCTTGATGTAATAGCCGCCGGCCGCCATCACCAGCAGGTACAGGCCGGCACCCAGCAGGGCGGAGGAGTGAAAAACGAAAGCGCGGGAGACGTGAACGTCCAGGGACCACTGCGGATTGCGGGCCGCTGAAACGGCGATCAGCGGGACGACCATCAGGTCAATGAACCCCCGCGCGCCCCAGATGCTCTGATCCATGGTTTTCAACAGAAGCGCATCGGAATAGAGGTAGAAATCGAAGGCGAACATGGCGCCCAAACCAAGACACAGGTATTTGATGGTCCAGCGCTGGCTGAGTGGCGTATTACGGAAAAGCTGCTCCACCAGGACCAAGCCGACCAGCGCCAGCCCCAGAGAGGCGAAAATACGCAAATCAAACCCGATCACCACGGGTACTGCCACCCCGCCCACATAAACCAGGCCAAGGACAGCGACAACGACCAATACGAGTATCATCGACAGTACACCGGCCACCCGCACAAACGGATGCGCAATACCTTTCCCGCGTCCCTTGGACAATACCGCCAGGAGGAAGATCAGCCAGGCAATATCACGCAGGAGCTCCACCGCAACCAGCAATACGGAATCCGGGTATTCGCTACCCGCCTGATAGGCCGCCAGCCCGGCCCAGAGCGCGCTGACAGCAGAGGCCGAGAGGAGGAGCGCACCTTCCATGCGTCCCCGCCAGGCGGTAGCCAGCAAGATCGCCAGCACTAAAAAGGCAAGGGTACTGAGAAGGTAGCCAATCGTCGCCATGTTAGCCATCAAAGACAAGTCCCCGGAGATCTGGCACGGACGATGTCATCGCCCGCCCTTGCCCCACGTCACCTCATGTGCCGTCTGCAGGATGATCACCAAATCCAGAAACAGACTGTAGTTCTTGATGTAGTACAGGTCATATTGCAGCTTTTCCATGGAATCCTTCTCGGAGGCGCCATAGGGATAACAGACCTGCGCCCAGCCCGTAATGCCCGGCTTTACCCGATGACGCTCGGAATAATAGGGGATCTGCTCCGACAGCTGGGTGACAAACTCCGGGCGTTCAGGGCGCGGGCCGACGAAGCTCATGTCGCCACGTAGCACATTGAAGATCTGCGGCAGCTCGTCCAGCCGCACCTTGCGAATGAAGGCGCCGACCCGCGTCACACGGCTGTCGTTCTTTGTTGCCCACTGCGCACCGCCCTTTTCGGCATCGACGCGCATACTGCGGAACTTGATGACATGAAACAGCTTCCAGTGCTGGCCGACGCGCACCTGTTTGTAAAAAACAGGGCCGCGCCCGCCGCTTTCCATGACAATAGCCATCGCCACCAACAGCATGAAGGGCCAGGTTATCGCCAGCAACGTCAGGCTGATCAGGATGTCGAAAAAACGCTTCCTGTATTCCCCCTGACTGAAACCGTCGGAGAAAATCATCCAGCTGGGATTGAGGATATCGAGCTTGATCTTGCCGGTTTCCCGCTCAAAAAACCCCTGTAGGTCAATGACTCCGACCCCACTCATCTTGCAATCCAGCAATTCATGAACCGGAAACGTCTTGCGCCGCCGTTCACCCACCGCCACCACAATCTCATCCGCCTGCAGTTCCTTGGCCAGCATCAGCAGGGGCACGTCGGGTCTCAGCACCTGGTCTTCATCAACGACATCGTGTTCGCCGCGAATATGGACATAGCCCACGACAGAGAAACCCTGCTGATCCACACGCCGTCGCAAATGACGTGGGATCTGCGCGGCCTTCTCGCCGGCACCAAGCACCAGGATGCGGCGCTTCAACATATCCTGATTCAGGGTCTTGATAAAGATGACGCGAACCGTGAGCACCAGCCCCGCCGCAACAAAAAAGATAGCGACCAGCATCCCCCGCCCGACTGCCAGAAACGGCGCCACGTAGTAAATCATACTGATGGCGATGGCACCGCCGATCAGCGCGGTAATAATACGTAACAGCATGCCTGCCATGGCGAAACGGAAGCGGCGCTGATACAAGCCCATCGCCACCATGGCCAACATCATCACCAGGGCAAAGGCCAACGCCTTTGTCCCCAGGGCCTCAGCCCCTATATCGATCGCTCCGGCAGCGAAAAAATGGGCATAGACGAGGACACCGAGATAGACGGAAGCCGCAAACAGCACGAACTCCACCACCCCGAGAACCAGAAAAGGCACAGGAATATATTGTCGGAAAACCCTAACCACTAACGCGAAACATCCTTCTGTCTGTCGGGGCTTGGCAGGCATCTTGCCTGCTTGGGGAAAGGCGCAGATTTCCGTCTTCAGACAGCCAAGATGCACCGAATGCGATTGTAAAGGCTTTCCCGGACCTAAGCCAGCACACAGGACACAGCCCCGCCTCCAATCCGGCGCACATCACTTATCATCCGCATCAATCGAGCCAGAAATAAACCTGAATTCGTAGCTTCAGGGTAAACATAAAGTGACTAGGACTTGCGAAATTTCCGCCTCGGCGTACTGACTATAGATATACTCCTAAATGCGGATTTGCTATTGTTCGCGCTTTTCAAGACATGGCCAAATCAAGTTTCGGCCAGCATTCTATACTCGCATGGAACAATTACAAGGATATATACATGAAGGTCACAGTTTACGGCTCAGGATATGTGGGGCTGGTTACGGGCACCTGTCTGGCAGAAGTAGGCAATGACGTCTTGTGTGTGGACATCGACGAACGCAAGACCGCCATGCTGAAAAATGGCGAAATCCCCATTTTTGAGCCGGGCCTGGAAGCCCTCGTCACCAAGAATATCGAAGCCGGCCGGCTGAATTTCACCATCGATCCCGCCGAAGGCGTGGCCCACGGCCTGTTTCAGTTCATTGCCGTCGGCACCCCGCCGGACGAAGACGGCTCCGCCGATCTGCAATATGTGCTGGCCGTCGCCAACAGTATTGGCGAGCACATGGAGGAGTACCGCGTCATCATCGACAAGTCCACGGTGCCCGTCGGCACCGCCGACAAGGTACGTGACAAGGTCAGCGAAATACAAAAGAGCCGTGGTGTCGAAGTGGAATTCGACGTGGTCTCCAACCCCGAATTTCTCAAGGAAGGCGCCGCCATCGACGACTTCATGAAGCCGGACCGCATCGTCATCGGCACCGACAACCCACGTACCACCGAGCTGCTGCGCGCCCTGTACGCCCCCTTCAATCGCAGTCACGACCGGCTGGTGGCCATGGACATCCGCTCCGCCGAGCTGACCAAATACGCCGCCAACGCCATGCTGGCGACCAAGATCAGCTTCATGAACGAGCTGTCCAACCTGGCCGAACGCCTGGGCGCCGACATTGAGAAAGTGCGTGCAGGCATTGGCTCCGATCCGCGTATCGGCTACCACTTCATCTATCCAGGCTGTGGCTACGGTGGCTCCTGCTTCCCCAAAGACGTGCAGGCCCTGGAACGCACCGCCAACGAAATCGGCTATGACGCCCAGCTGCTGAGTGCCGTGGAGGCCGTCAACCACCGCCAGAAGGAAGTCCTGTTCGCGAAGATCAGCAAGCACTTTGATGGCGATCTCCAGGGCAAGACCTTCGCCCTCTGGGGCCTGGCCTTCAAACCCAATACCGACGACATGCGCGCCGCGCCCTCGCGCACCCTGATGGAGGCCCTGTGGGCCGCCGGCGCCAAGGTGCAGGCCTTCGATCCCGAGGCCATGGACGAGGCCAGGCGCATCTATGGCGAACGCGACGACCTGAGCCTGGTCGATTCGGCCGAGGCGGCGCTGGAGGAGGCCGACGCCCTGGTCACCGTCACCGAGTGGAACGTGTTCCGCAGCCCGGATTTCACGTTCATTAAAGAGCAGCTGAACCAGCCCGTTATCTTTGACGGCCGCAACATGTACGACCCACAGCAACTGAAGACCGAAGGCATCGCCTATTACAGCATCGGGCGGGACACGGCTCATGCCTGAGCACCACGCAGCAAGCTGCTGTGAATTTATGTCGTAGGAACGGACCCTTGGGCCGCGATGGTTCGCCCATCCCGGGCATCGCGGCCCAAGGATCCGCTCCTACGATTGTTTAGGGCAAGCAATACGAGCATCAACAAGGACAGAAGACCCATGTTTGAACTGGAAAACATCAAGATCGGCATCGTCGGCCTCGGCTATGTCGGCCTTCCCCTGGCCGTGGAGCTGGGCAAGAACTATCCCACCAAAGGGCTCGATATCAGCGCCAGCCGTGTCGCCGAGCTGCAGTCAGGCCGGGACAGCACCCTGGAGGTCGAGCCGGATGAACTCAAGCAGGCCACCCAGCTGAGTTACAACAGTGACCCGCAGGCACTGGCCGACTGTAATTTCTACATCGTCACCGTGCCGACCCCCATCGACTCGGCCAAGCGCCCTGACCTTTCACCGCTGGAGGGCGCCAGCCGCACCCTGGGCGAGATCCTGAAAAAGGATGACGTGGTGGTATTCGAATCCACCGTCTACCCGGGCGCCACGGAAGAGGTCTGCGTGCCCATCATGGAAGAGATTTCCGGCCTGACCTACAACGAGGACTTCTACGTCGGCTACAGCCCCGAGCGCATCAACCCCGGCGACAAGGAACACCGCGTCACCAACATTCTCAAGGTCACCGCCGGCTCCACCCCCGAGGTGGCCGACTACGTGGACGACCTGTACGCCAGCATCATCACCGCCGGCACCCACAAGGCCAGCTCCATCAAGGTCGCCGAGGCCGCCAAGGTGATCGAGAACACCCAGCGCGACGTCAACATCGCCCTGATCAACGAGCTGTCCCTGATCTTCCACAAGCTGGGCATCGATACCCTGGAAGTCCTCGAGGCGGCGGGCACCAAGTGGAATTTCCTGCCCTTCCGCCCCGGCCTGGTGGGCGGCCACTGCATCGGCGTCGACCCCTACTACCTGACCCACAAGGCGCAGGAGATCGGCTACCACCCGGAGATGATCCTCGCCGGCCGCCGCATCAACGACGGCATGGGCAGCCACGTGGTGGAACGCGTGGTCAAGCTGATGACCCAGAACCGCATCCACGCCGTGGACGCCCGCGTGCTGATTCTCGGCTTCACCTTCAAGGAAAACTGCCCGGACCTGCGCAACACCCGCGTCATCGACATCATCAAGGAATTCAACGACTACCACGCCGACGTGGACATCTATGACCCCTGGGTCAATGCCGACGACCTGGAACACGAATACGGCATCCGTCCCATCGACACGCTGGAGAACGGCCAGTACGACGCCATCGTCCTTGCCGTGGCCCATGACCAGTTCAAAGACATGGGCATCGACGATATCCATGCCCTGGGCAAGGACCGACACATCCTCTTCGACGTGAAGAACATCCTGCCCGCCGATCGGGTCGATGGCCGACTGTAAGTAAAAAAAAGAAGGACTGAGGACTCAGTCCTTCGTCCCCAGCGCTCTCGCGTAGGGTGGGCACCGCCCACCTGTTACGCCAACCCTGGCGGCAATGGTGGGCGGTGCCCACCCTACAACAGCACAATAAATAGTTACCTGAAGGAAGTAACATGAAAGTCCTCATCACCGGCAGTGCCGGCTTCATCGGCAGTCAACTGGCCCTGCGCCTGCTGGATCGCGGCGACGAGGTCATCGGCATCGACAACCTCAACGACTACTACGACGTCAGCCTCAAAGAGGCCCGTCTGGCGCGCATCTCGTCACACGACAACTTCACCGAGGCGCGCATCAGCATCGAAGACCGCCCCGCCGTGGAGACCGTGTTCGCCGAGCATCAACCGGATCGCGTGGTCAACCTCGCCGCCCAGGCCGGCGTGCGCTACTCCCTCGAGAATCCGCACTCGTACGTCGACAGCAACATCGTCGGCTTCATGAACATCCTCGAGGGCTGCCGCCACAACGGCGTCGAGCACCTGGTGTACGCCTCCAGCAGTTCCGTGTATGGCGCCAACACCAACATGCCCTTCTCCATCCACAACAACGTGGATCACCCCCTGAGCATGTACGCCGCCACCAAGAAGGCCAACGAACTGATGGCGCACACCTACAGCCACCTGTACGACCTGCCCACCACCGGCCTGCGTTTCTTCACCGTCTACGGCCCCTGGGGCCGCCCGGACATGGCCCTGTTCCTGTTCACGCGCAAAATCCTCGCCGGGGAGCCCATCGATGTGTTCAACTACGGCAAACATCGCCGTGACTTCACCTATATCGATGACATCGTCGAAGGCGTGATCCGTACCCTGGACAGAATTGCCACGCCCAACCCGGACTGGAATGGCGACACCCCCGACCCCGGCACCAGCCTGGCGCCCTATCGCCTCTACAACATCGGCAACAACCAGCCGGTGGAGCTGATGCACTACATCAAGGTGCTGGAAGACTGCCTGGGCAAGAAGGCGGAGATGAACATGCTGCCACTGCAACCGGGCGACGTACCCGACACTTACGCCGACGTGCAGGATCTGGTCGCCGATGTCGGCTACAAGCCGGAAACCACGGTCGAGGACGGCATTACCCGCTTCGTGGATTGGTATCGCGACTATTACAAGGTCTGACGAGCGCCGTGGATATCCGCCGGCGGTGGGGAAAAATGCGCAAGGCATGCGCCTTCACCTTGCCGCTGGCAGGTCTACTGCTGACACTGCCGGGCCTGGATCTGTGGGCCAGCCATCCCCAGCTCATCACACCGGAGACCATTGCCGGCAGCACCGCCGTCAACGCCGAGCAGCTCATTGAATTCGCCAACCAGACCCCCGGACTCATCATTATCGACTCACGCATACCCGGTGACCGCAAACAGGGCTATATCGAAACCTCCATCAGCCTGCCCGACATCGATACCCACTGTGACAGTCTGGCCCGCCTCATCCCTGGCAAGGCCGCCTCGGTGCTGTTCTACTGCAATGGCGTCAAATGCGGGCGCAGCGGCAAGGCCGTGAAGATCGCCGTCGGTTGCGGCTATACCGCCATCTACTGGTTCCGCGGTGGCTTTCAGGAATGGCTGGCGAAGGGGTATCCGTATTTGCAGGAATAGCTTTGGGGGCTGGAGGGGTGGGTATTTCCAGCGGACGAAACAGTGAAGCCACTGTGCCGCAGGGCGGGCACATAAAACGTGCCCATCGCAGAATTGGGATTTTGCGCCCGCAAACAAGTAGCCTGGGTTGAGCCTGCGAAACCCGGGAGAATCGGCACAATAAATTCCCGGGTTTCGCAGGCTCAACCCAGGCTACTTACTAAAAAACCCCTCAAAGAACCACCCCGTAGGAACGGACCCCTGGGCCGCGATAAGTTTGTATGGAATCCGGCAATCGCGGCCCAGGGATCCGCTCCTACATGATGGCTATTCTGTCGGTTTGCACCAAAGACACTGTCCCCCACTGGCCTTGTCGATGGCCGCCAGACGCGCCTCATGCGCCGCCAGCTCACCATCACTGGCGCGGATCACCCGCAGCGGTGCACGTTCCTGGGCAAGTCGGCGGATTTCCCCTGCCGCCGACTGCCCGCCTTCGGACTGGCCATCAAGCAGCAGATCCGTCTGCCCGCCGGTCATCATCAGGTAGACATCGGCAAGGATCTCCGAGTCCAGCAGCGCGCCATGCAGCTCACGGTGGGCGTTGTCGATGCCGTAGCGGCGGCACAGGGCATCCAGGCTGTTCTTCTGCCCCGGGTGCATCTGCCGCGCCAGGCTCAGGGTATCGAGGATGCCGCAGAGGTCTTCGATACGACCGTGGTCACCGCCCAGCAGCGCCAACTCGTGGTTGATGAAACCCACGTCGAAGGGCGCATTGTGGATCACCAACTCGGCACCGCGCACGAAGTCGAGGAAGTCCGTTACCACATCGGCGAAACGCGGCTTGTCGACGAGGAACTCATTGCTGATGCCATGCACCTCGATGGCGCCCTCGTCGATCTCCCGGTCCGGCTGCAGATACTGGTGATAGTGGTTACCGGTGAGGCGCCGATTGACCAGCTCTACACAACCGATTTCGATAATACGGTGGCCCTGCTTCGGTTCCAGGCCGGTGGTTTCAGTGTCGAGTACGATTTGTCGCATGGTGCAGCCCCTACACCGAAGTCGTCAATTCATCGATACCACGATTGGCCAGCTCATCGGCACGTTCATTCTCGACGTGGCCGGTATGGCCGCGTACCCAGTGCCATTCCACCTCATGCGGCGCCAAGGCCTTGTCCAGCCGCTGCCACAGGTCGACATTCTTCACCGGCTTTTTCGCCGCCGTCTTCCAGCCGCGCCGCTTCCAGTTGTCCATCCACTCGGTGACGCCCTTCATCACGTATTGCGAATCGGTGGTCAGATGCACCCGGCAGGGCCGTGTCAGGCTCTCCAGACCGCGGATCGCCGCCATCAACTCCATGCGGTTGTTGGTGGTCTCCGCCTCGCCACCGAACAACTCTTTTTCCGTGCCACCAAAGCGCAGCAGCGCACCCCAGCCGCCGGGGCCGGGATTGCCGCGGCAGGCGCCGTCGGTAAACAGTTCTATTTGATCTTCACTCATGCGTGGTCATTACCTTTTTTGTCTGTCGCCCTCTGCAGATCGGGCTCACTATTGGCTGCTTCAAAGTTGTCGATGGGTCTGATGCGGGAATTGCCCGCCAGTTCCGGAGCCACCATGCGCGGCCGCCGTGAGCGCCAGCTGGGCTTGAGCGGCGTCAGGGTAGCGACGCGCTTCTTCGCCACCACCACATAGCCGGCACCGAACACCGGCCACCAGCGCTGGCCAAGGCGGTCGAGAAAGCGCAGCCGCTGCATAATGCCCTTATGACTCAGCGGTGGCCGGTAGAAATAACGTTCACAGCTGACGATGTCAAAGCCCAGCAGCTGCAGCCAGTCACGCAGGCGCGAGGCGCGGATGAAATGCCCACACCACGGCGGCCGCGCACGCCAGCCCAGCGCCAGCCGCCACAGTATCCACGGACTCCAGGGGTTGAAGCCAAGGACCACCACATGCCCCTCGGGGATCAACACCCGTTCCACTTCGCGCAGCACCTGATGCGGGTCATGGGTGAATTCCAGGGTATGCGGCATCAACACCACATCGATGCTGTCCGAGGCCACCGGCAGATAGTCCGGTTCGCCACGAAACACGCTGCGCAGACGTTCCCCCGCCGGCGGCGCCGTCTGCCGGTCCGGGTCCTGTACGATGCAGTGCGGGATACGCGAGCTGTTCAGACATTCCTTGGAATAGAGATCACCCAGCTGCAGCAGATGGTAGCCGAACAAGGTCGGCAGGATCTCGCGCAACCGGGCGCGCTCTTCGGCCTGAAACCAGCGCCCGGGGATGTGGGTAAACCAGGCACGCATGCGTTGCCGCGTGACCGCACCCGGCGCACACTTCATCCAGCGGACAACCCGTTTTTTCAATCTATGACTCCCTAGCGTAGTGTCCTGAAGGATACGCAGAAAGGCCTGTCGTCACCAGAGTCCAGAGGCAAAATCCCTGCACTGTTGTAGAATCCCCCTTCCAGCCCAACACGGTCACGCACCCTATGCTCACAGTTCAAGGCATCCCGGCATTCAGCGACAACTACATCTGGTGCATCGGCACCGACAGCGGCCCCGATGTGGCCCTGGTCGATCCCGGTGACGCCGAGCCGGTGATCGCCGTCCTGCACGCCCAGGGGCTGACACCACGCGCCATCCTCGTCACCCACCACCATCCCGACCACATCGGTGGCATCGACGAACTGGTGGCGCATTACGGCCTGCCCGTGTTCGGCCCCGCACACGAAGACATTCCCCACCGCAGCCATCCCCTCGGCGAGGGCGATACGGTGGCGCTGTCGGAGCTGGGCATCCACCTGCAGGTGATGGACGTACCGGGCCACACCCGCGGTCACATCGCCTTCTACCACGCCGAAGACAGCCTTGGCCCCGCCATGCTGTTCTGCGGCGACACCCTGTTCACCGGCGGCTGTGGTCGCCTGTTCGAGGGCACACCCGCGCAGATGCTGGATGCCCTGCAACGCATCCGCGCCCTGCCGGACGAGACCCTGGTCTACTGCGCCCACGAATACACCGAGGCCAACCTGGACTTTGCGCACATCGCGGAGCCGCACAACACCGCCATCGCCGAGCGCCTGACAGCGGTTCGCGCCGCCCGCCGGCAGGGCCTGCCCACGGTGCCCGCGCCGCTGGGGCTGGAAAAGGCCACCAACCCCTTCCTGCGCTGGGACGCCCCGGAACTGGTGAAAAATGCCGAGACCTTCGCCGGCCGCCCGCTGACCACACCGGCGGAAATCTTCGCCGTGGTGCGCCATTGGAAAGACACACTCGACTAGCCGATATAGAATAGGTCGCCCCTGCCGCTATATTTTGAGCCAACCCATGCATACTGGTCCCGCCCTATGAGCCATTCCCAGCACCTCTCTGCACCATCCGCACGATCTGCACGATCTGCACGATCTGCACGATCTGCACCATGGCGGCCGGCCACCGTGCTGATGGTGCTGGCGCTGAGCAGCCCGGCGGCACTGGCACTGGCCGGCGAATACCAGCTCCACAATGCCGACCATGACGCCCACCCCGTGGCCGATTCCAACCGGGACCTGCTACGGCGCATCCAGCAGTGGGAAAACACCCGCACCCCCGAGTACAGCTGGGAAGCCAGCTACCCGGCGCCCATGGTCTCCGATGCCACCATCGACGCCCTGCCCCCGGAAGACCTGTGGGATCGCCTGCGCGAAGGTTTCCACCTGCAAGGCCACAACCACCCGGGGATTCGTTCCTATCTCAACTGGTACGCCCGCAATCAGGCTTATCTGGATCGCGTCGTCGAGCGCGCCCGCCCGTTCCTGTATGACATTGTGCAGGAGGTCGAGCGCCGCGGCATGCCCGGCGAGATCGCCCTGCTGCCGGTGGTGGAGAGCGCCTTTCAGCCCTTCGCCTACTCCGCTGGACGCGCCGCCGGCATCTGGCAGTTCATCCCCGCTACCGGCCGCCACTATGGTCTGAAGCAGAACTGGTGGTATGACGGCCGCCGCGATGTGCGCGCCGCCACCCGCGCTGCGCTGGACTACTTGCAACATCTCAATACACTGTTCGACGGCGACTGGCTGCTGGCACTGGCGGCCTACAACTCCGGCGAGGGACGCGTACAGCGCGCCATCCGCGCCAACCGTAAAAAGGGCAAGGCCACGGACTTCTGGTCCCTGGATCTGCCCAAAGAGACACGCGGCTATGTGCCCAAGCTGCTGGCCATCAGCACCCTGATCGAGGCCCCCGAGCTCTATGGCGCGCGCCTGATCTCTATCCCCAACCGGACTCAGCTGGCCAACGTCAACATCGGCTCACAAATCGACCTGGCTCTGGCCGCCGAACTGGCCGACCTCAGCATCGAAGAAATCTACCGTCTGAATCCGGCCTATAACCGCTGGGCCACGGCCCCCGATGGCCCGCACCACCTGCTGCTACCCATCGACAAGGCCGAGGCATTTCGCGACAACCTCGCCGAACTGGGAACGCGGGGCCGCGTCCGCTGGGAACGCCACCGCATCAAGCCGGGGGAAAATCTCGGCAGCATCGCGCACCGCTACCAGACCAGCGTCGCCCTGCTGCAGGAGGTCAACCAGATCCGCGGCCAGTGGATTCGTGCCGGCGACTCGCTAATGATCCCCGTCGCCACCAAGAATCTCAGCCACTACCTCAGCGAAGACCGCCGCAAACAGGCCATTCAAAACACCCAACGGCGCGGCAACAAGGTCAAACACACCGTGCGCCCCGGCGATACCTGGTGGGATCTGTCACGCAAACATGGCGTCACCACCAACAAGCTGGCGCGCTGGAATGGCATGTCGCCACGCGACCCGCTGTTTCCCGGTCAACGGCTGGTCATCTGGTCCAACAGCAACAAGGTGACAAAGACAAACTTCACTGCCGCGCTCAACGGCGCACGGCACCAAAAAATCCACTACCGCGTGCGCAAGGGTGATTCATTGGCGCGCATCGCCCAGCGTTTCAGCGTCACCGTCGCCAAACTGCGGCGCTGGAATGCCCTGCCGAAAGGGAAATACCTGCAACCCGGCCAGCGCCTGACCCTGTACGTCGATATCACCCGGCAGTCATAGACGGTTTGATTTCCGGGTAATTCAACAACCCCCCGCAAAGCGGGTGGTTTAGTCTTACGGACTGAACAGGTCGGTAGACCCGTTTTGAAATCCAGCCGGACAATGCGTCTCAAGATTCCATGTAGGATGCTGGTGAGCGGTAGCGAACCGCATCAGTTGGGAGTGGTGACAGCGACAAACACCGGTGCCGGGCACTTGATAACACGCGAACGATGCGGTTCGCTACCGCTCACCAGCATCCTACAGAGACGACTGATTGTTGGAAAATAAAAAACCCCCTCGGCCTGCGCCAAGAGGGTTTGTGCGGACCGAAAAGGGTATCGGTTCAGTCTTCGATAACCACCAACTCATCCGGTGGCGGTGAGCGCTTGGCATAGCTGTCGGAAATGGTGCCATTGTTGGCCTGATGCAGGGCATCGGACTCCATCACGATGAGGACCAGCACGGTCACCATCACCGGCAACATGCCGACGCCACCGATGATGGCCTTGACGGCAATATCCATCATGCCCAGATAGCTGTAGCCGATCCAGCCCAGCAGGGAAACCACCAGTAAAAACCCCAGCATGTAGCTGAACAGGCGACTGCGGGCCATGCAGATCTCCCAGTGCGCCTGCACGTACCAGGAATCCATCTGTTTGGAACGGCTGCCACGCCAGAAGATATAAGCCAGGATCGACACGGAAATGATGGGCACCAGCGCCAACGGCTGCCAGTAGGATTTGGCGATGCCCAGCGAGGCGACGAACCACAGGATGTGATTGCCGATCAGATTGACCAGCAGGATCTCGTGCGGCACCTTGGCCTTGTGTTTTTCCTCTGCGGAAATCTCGAATTGCATGATGAATAACCTGACTGATGACGATTCAAAAATAGCGTATTACGTACGCTACGCCCCCTTTCCTGACCGGGAGCTGAAAATGTACTGCGTTGCTCAACTATTTACCTTGGGTACAGCTTAGTCCTTGTACAGAAAGCAGCGCGTGACGTGCGTACCCTCCAGCGTGCGTTGTGACGGGTACTCGCGGCGGCATTCATCCATCACCAACGGGCAGCGCGGATGAAAATGACAACCACTGGGCGGATTCACCGGCGAGGGCATCTCACCCTCCACCTTCAGCACCTTGCGCTCAACACCCCCCGTTGCCGTTTCAATGCTGGGCACGGCGGACAGCAGCGCACGGGTGTAGGGATGCAGCGGATTGTTCAACACTTCCTCCACGCTGCCCTGCTCGACGATGCGACCGAGATACATCACCGCCACCTCATGCGCCAGGTACTCCACTACCGACAGATCATGGGTGATGAACAGGAAGGCCAGGCCCAGCTCGTCCTGCAGATCCTTGAGCAAATTGAGAATCTGCGCCTGCACCGAGACGTCCAGCGCCGAGGTGGGTTCGTCGCAGACGATCAGCTTCGGCTCCACCGCCAGGGCACGGGCGATGCAGATGCGCTGGCGCTGGCCGCCGGAGAACTCGTGCGGATAACGGTGCTTCAGCTCCGGAGACAAACCCACCTGATTCAGCAACTGATCCACCCTTGCGGCCCGCTCGACGGCGCTGCCACCGAGATCCTGCGTAATCATGCCCTCCTCGATGATGTCCGTGACCATCATGCGTGGATTCATGGAGGAAAAGGGGTCCTGAAAGATGATCTGCAGCTCGCCGCGCTGGCGGCGCAACTCACGGGCACCCAGGCTGGTCAACTCCACGCCATTAAAACGCACCACGCCGTCCGTGGGTGGAATCAGCTGCAGGATGCCCTTGCCGGCGGTGGTCTTGCCGCAGCCGGACTCGCCCACCAGCGCCAGGGTGCGCCCGGCGGGGATGTCAAAACTCACATCATCCACCGCACGCACATGATGGGCAACACGACGCAGCAGGCCCTTGTGGATGGGGAAGTGCACCTTCAGGCCCTCGACGCGCAGCAGCTCGTCACCATCGATAAGGGCCGGCTGGGCCGACTTTTCCGTGCCGGCAACGGGCGCCTCGACCGGTACCGGTACCGGCTGCTGCGCGGGATCATGCAGGTGACAACGCACCCCCTGCCCCGCATCCAGCGGCGTCCACACCGGCACCTGCTCACGGCATGTCTCCCAGGCATAGTCACAACGATCGACGAAACGGCAGCCGCGGAACACCGTCGCCAGCGACGGCACGCTGCCGCGGATCACCGCCAACCTCTGCCCACGCTTGCCCATGTTAGGCAGCGACTCGAACAGCTTGCGCGAATAGGGGTGTTTGGGATCAGCGAAAAAGTTCTCGCGGCTCGCCTCCTCGACGATCTGCCCGGCGTACATCACCGCCACCCGATCGGCCATCTCCGCCACCACACCGAGGTCATGGGTGATCAGCAGGATGGACATGCCCATGTCTTTTTGCAGCTGGCGCATCAGATCCAGCACCTGGGCCTGAATGGTCACGTCCAGCGCCGTGGTCGGCTCATCGGCGATCAGCAACTCCGGCTCACCAGCCAGGGCAATGGCGATCATCACCCGCTGCTTCATGCCGCCGGAAAGCTGGTGCGGGTATTCGCCATAGCGCCGCGCGGGATCGGGGATGCCCACCGAATCCAGCAGCGCCAGCACCCGCTGGTGCGCCTGCCCTCCGCGCAGTCCGAGGTGGCGCTCCAGAGTCTCGCTGATCTGCTCACCCACCGTCAGCACCGGGTTGAGGCTGGTCATGGGCTCCTGAAAGATCATCGCGATGCGTCGCCCGCGCACATTGCGCATGGCCACCTCGGGCAGAGCCAGCAGATCCTCGCCATGCAGGCGGATGGTGCCGTCACTGATGCGCCCCGCCGGCTCCGGCACCAGGCGCATGGTCGACAGCGCGGTCATGGACTTGCCGCAGCCCGATTCGCCCAGCAGGGCAAAGGTCTCGCCGGGGGCGATGGAAAAACTGACCCCGTCCACCGCGCGCACCAGGGCGTCACCGGAGCCAAAGGTGGTACGCAGAGAATCGACTTGTAACAGCGTATTGGTCATCGTATTTCGTCTTTTGGGATACTGTGCGCACTATACCGCAAGCAGGGCGGCAGACTTGAATTCTGCGCCATGCGGCCGCAAGATCAGTCTATTAATTTACAGAAAGACAGGCGGTGCCACCATGCCCGAAATCGAAGACGCCGAACAAGACATCAAGCCTGAAGGCATGTCCTTCATCACCAAACTCATCATCGGCAAGCTCGTGCTCATTGCCGTCGTTGGCGTGGCTGTGTATTTCTCTCTGCAGAGCATCTGACCTTTATCCTCGTGACACCGCTCCGCGGTGTCACGCATGCTGAGTAGCCACAAGCCATTACTCTGGTCACAGGCTCTGGAATGGTAATTTTCCCCTTGCCGCCAAGCCCCCAGGACAATAGTCTCACTCCTTGACAGGGAGTGTGGTCTGGCATCCAACACGGACAAGTTGGCACCGGTTTCCCGTAAAGCCCCGTCGGCAGGGATGCCACGGGGCTTTGTCATTCCTCTCGTTACACCACTCCGCGGTGTAACGCATCCCGTGGCGCTCCGCGCCACAGCCTCACCAGGCAGTAAATACCTCAACCACCCCTTTCCCGCCGTCGGCATAACTGCGCGCACTCGACCAGCGCCAGCCCGTAGGATGTGGTGAGCCTGCGAACCGCATCGATCGCGTCATTCCCCGCCCGGAACAACCCTATCCAGCTCACCCGCCCAATCCAGCGGAATCACACTCCGCCGCACATACGCATGAAAGCTTGAATGTGGCCAATCCCTGACCCGCTTTACCAGGCCATGCTTGACCGGATTCCAATGGATATAATCGACATGCCGCTGGTAATCCACATCATCCCTGATCTGATGTTCCCAAAACCGGCGTTGCCAGATTCCCCTCTCGCCTCTTTTCATACGGCTTTCGGAACATCTTTCACCGGCCGGAATACCGCGGGAAAATCCCGCCTTTATCAAGGCCCACCGCGTTTTGTAGTCCGCGTCGTCGGGTGGCAACGTCCAGATGCAATGCAGGTGATCCGGCAGGACAACCATGGCATCAATTTGAAAGGGATGATCGTTTTTCACCTTGCGGAATGCCTGCCGCAGCAAATCAATGTGGTTGACCAGTAATTGATTGCCACGGCGTTCGGCACAATTGACGGTGAAAAAATAGGTCGCGCCTTTGGTTTTTGCTCGGCGGTAGTTGGTCATGTTTTCGGTTGGTGTGGTATTTCGTCATGTCTCGCGATTGATGCGGTTCGCAGGCTCACCGCATCCTACGTGCTTGCAAACATCAAAACGCCCCAGGAAATTAAGTATTGTGTCCCCTTATTTCTGCAGGAAATTAAGTATTGTGTCCCCTTATTTTCGCTTATTTCTCGTTCTGCACGAACCGAGCGCATCGCCTCACGCAGGTCATCGATTCGATCCACCAACAGAGATGACGACCGGTCGAGCAATGTTACCGTGAAAAAGTAACTCCCACCGGGAATGAAATTGCGACGATAGGTGACCATGGGCTTAACAGATCCTTTGTTGATGAAAGCGGAACGACGTTCCGCGTGCCGCGGCGGTTCACACAACGCATCCCGTAGCCTGGGTTGAGCCTGCGAAACCCGGGAGAGTCAACGCGATAAATTCCCGGATTCCACAAATACAATACGAAACCACCGAATCACAATGCAGGGAAATCAACGCAATAAACTCCCGGGTTTCGCAAGCTCAACCCAGGGTAAACGGCCGCTCCGCACGTACCGAGCGTATTGCCTCACGCAGATCATCGACTCCATCCACCAACAGAGACGACGACTGGTCGAGCAATATCACCGTGAAAAAGTAACTCCCACCGGAAATGAAATTGCGACGATAAGTGACCATAGGC
>CAJVYS010000054.1 GCA_913009875.1 uncultured Gammaproteobacteria bacterium
AAGAAAAGCGAGGAAAAGAAAATAAATTATTTTTTTTTTCAAGCAGAAGACGGCATACGAGGTATATCAGTGTGACTGGAGTTCAGACGTGTGCTCTTCCGATCTGGCCGTCTCGGCAACAATCCTGGCAATTTTTTTGAGCAACTGCGAAAAACAGAGAATCTTTATCGTCAAATTCTGGCCGAAAATATCGGCAGTTTTACACGCACCCAGGAGGCACAACAATCACTGGACCAAATCCTGGTGACGCGAAATGCTTACAAAAATGCCCTGTATTCGACGCTGCTCAACAAGGCAACGGGTCTCAGAATTGGAATGCTGGAATATGTGCAGGATAGAGGCAACTGCCCCCCGCGAAAGTACATCGAAGAACTGCTGGGTGGCTTTCGAACTACCCTGAGCCTGAAGCAGATCGATATAACCTCAGCACAGTCTGCGACATACACCTTTACCGATAAAGAACTGGCAAACGTCTTTGCATCGACGGATAAAAAGGGAGCGACACATGAACTCGCACTGATTTGTGAAGACTACGACGTGCGCCTGGCCCAATCCCAAACGCATTTTCAAAGACGCCCATAAATCCATTGTTGTGTCACCGGAATTCAGTAATCCAGCCAAGTAGCCACAGCAACCAAAACCGTTGCATCGCCCGGGAGAATAACCGGCTCAGGGCAATGCGCGCCCCGCCAGCATGGCGATAAAACGGCCACGGTCATCGGGCGAGAAATCCCGGTAATTGACAAACAGCGAATGCCGGTCCTGATTATCGAGGGTCATCTCGATGCCCCACAACGGCAACAGGCTGGTGGGTAGCATCGAATAGCGCACATCGATCAACACCGCCGGGCGCGTCGGATCCAGGGCCACGAAGCCGTCGGAGAAATGCTCAAAGCGGGTGATGTCCTGCTCCAGCGCCGAGCCCGGCTGCAGCTGTGGCAGATGTTGCACGGCATCGAATTTTGCCACCTGCTCCCCGGCATAGACACGCGGATCGGAAAATAGCCCGACGCGTACCGCATCGACATAAAAACGCCCATCACTTTCATAAATGGAGCGCCACAACAACAGGTTCGCCATGGTCGGCTTCACCACATGCCGCACCGCCGTGTGGCCACGCTGCTGAATCAGGGTCTGCGCCACCACCTCGGCCCGCTGGTGCTGGACGACCGCTATCGCAAGATAGAATCCCGCCAATCCCAGCCCCACCCAGGCGGCCTGCGGCCGCGCCTTTCGGACCCCGTACACAATGGCGGCGAGCAGCGTCAGGGAAAAGACCGGATCGACAATGGATATAAGATTCCAGGCAATACGCTCATCGCTGAAGGGCCAGAGCAGGAGGGTGCCATAACTGGTGCAGGCGTCCAGCAGGCCACTGGTCGCATAGCCCAGAAAGGCATACAGATAAAGCCGGCCAGGGGCGATACGCCGGCGCAAAAAGGGCCACAGAATCAGCGCGGCGATGAGCGCGCCCACGGGGATGAACAACAGGGAATGGGAAAAGTGGCGATGAAACTCGATGGTCAGCAGCGGATCGCTGGGCGAGCGGATAAAGGCATCGGCATCGGCCAGCAGGCCGGAGGCAAAACCGATCAGCGCGGCTATCTTTACCTCTTTTCGCCGCGCGCCAGCCAGCGCCATGGCGCCCCCGAGCAAGCCCTGCGTTACAATATCCACGATGGAATGCCCTTCTACAAATAAACCACCCCGCTGGGGGATTAACAAAATGACGTCACAACGGCCAAAGCCTGCGCTTTTCCACGGCAATCGACTATTGGCAGGCAAATGATCGACGGGGAATCAAATCCTCAGTGATGCAAACTGTCGCAATGAGCCGATGACTCACTTTATCACACCCTCCGCAGCCAACCGCAACGCCCGGTAACGGCGCCCTACCGCACTGTCACAAAACCGTCATTCTCCCGTCATACCCGCTTCACATTTCCCACACAGAATGCTCCCTCGCTGTGAATCAGCGTCAGCACCGACACATAAAACCCTAGGGAGTCATTATCCATGCAAAAGCCCAAGATTACGCTGGCCATAGCGGCCGCACTCGTTGGCAGCACCGCCTTTTCCGCCGCCCATGCCGGGGGTATCACCTACAAGGATGGCGAAAAATATCTCAAGATCGGCGGCCGGATTCAGCTGCAATACCATCAAGCCAGCCCCGACGGCGCAGAAAGCACCGACGAAGTCCGTTTCCGCCGCCTGCGCCCCTACATTGAAGGCAGCCTGCACCAAAACTGGAAGGGCAAAATTCAGTGGGACATGGGCAAGGCCAATGGCGAAAACGAACTGTCACTCAAGGATGCCTACCTGCAGTACAAAGGCATCGACAATCTAAAAATCAGCATCGGCAACAAGAAATTTCCGTTCTCGCGTGAGGCCCTCACCTCCTCGAAAAAACAGCAGATGGTGGAACGCACCTTCGTCGGCGATCACAACTACGGCACCCCCGATCGCAATCTCGGCGTGCACCTCAGCGGCCACACCAGCAGCAAGCGCATCACCTGGGGTGCTGCAATCGCCTCATCCGTCATCGACCCCGATGCCAACAAGCTGGACTTCGACACCCCGGCCAACCGCAACGACGATTTCAACGAAGGCTGGATCGTCGGCGGCCGCGTCGACTTCCATCCCTTCGGCGCACTGAAGTTCTCGCAGGGAGACTTCTCCGACAAACAGAAGGCCACCATCGGCATCGCCGCCTTCAACTGGTCCAATGACGGCGACAACAATGACCCCACACACAGCAAACCCGATGTGGATGCCGTGACCGGCTTCGAGGTCTCCGGCGCCTATCGTATTGCCGGTTTTTCCATCGACGCACAGTACAACAGCTTCAGTGCCGACACCGTTGATTCCACCTTTACCGGCGGCATCTACAAAAACGGCAGCACCACCCTGAGCAACTGGGCCGTCAAAGGCGGCTACATGATCATCGCCAGCAAGCTGGAACTGGTTGCCGGCATCAGCGCCCAGGACGCCGACAACTATCAAGAGTCTTGGAATCGCACTGAACTAGGCGCCAACTACTTCTTCCACAAGCACGACATCAAGACACAGCTCACCTATCGTATGGGCGAAAACCTGAAGGGTGCCAGCAATAAAAACGAGGATGAAGTGTATCTACAGATGCAATACGTGTTCTGATCTGGACGATAGTCGACTGTAATGGAAACCGGCCAGGGATGGCCGGTATTTTTATAGCAAAAAGGAAGAGGAGCTTTTTCCCGTTACACCTCTCCGTATCACAACGAAAAGCAAGAACAAGCACGCAAAGAACATGTCCCAGCACAGATCCGCAATCCAACACAGACTTCCCAATGCGCCACTGAATGCCGACCTGCGCAAAAAAGACGTGATGGCCTTGCGTGGGCACGGCAGGATAGACAAGCCCCACCAAGAATCATTTGTTATAGCGCGTAGGGTTTTATCCCTTCAATTAAGTTAGGCATGATGCCCACAGGGGTACGTGATCAGCCAAGCCCGGCTCTGATATACTACGCGCGGCCTGTCTGGCGCACTTGTTTAGCGCCGGGCATTTTTTTAAAATGCTTAAAGCAATTGGAGACACCATGACAAAAGCAACAGCGCGACACATTCTCGTATCCAGCGAAGAACAATGTCAACAACTGAAAACCGAAATCGAAGCCGGCGCCGATTTTGGCGATATGGCCAAGCAACATTCCAGCTGCCCTTCGGGCGCACAGGGCGGCGACCTCGGTTCTTTTGGCCCAGGGCAAATGGTGCCTGAATTTGATCAAGTGGTTTTTAGCGCCGACGTGAACACGGTGCAAGGCCCGGTCAAAACCCAGTTTGGCTACCACCTGTTGGAAGTGACCAGCCGCACGGATTAACGAACAGCCCGGATGATGCACAGCCTGGATGGGCACGTTTTATGTGCCCACGCGGTTGACTCACATTCCGCGTGGGCATGGAAAGCCTGCCCACCCTGGCGAGCCCAGCGACTCTAATTCACAAGCAAGGCCGGGCAAAGCTCCCCAGCCCACTATCTCAGGCCTGCTCACGCTTGTAACGATAAGCGTAGTACATCACCGGAATCACCACCAACGTCAGCACCGTCGACACCAGGATGCCGAAGATCAGGGCGATGGCGAGGCCGCTGAAAATGGGGTCGTCGAGGATGAACAAGGCCCCCAGCATAGCGGCCGCCCCGGTCAGGACGATGGGCTTGGCACGCACCGCGCCAGCACGCAGCACCGCTTCCTGCAGATCCATGCCTTCGTCCAGCTGCTGATTGACGAAGTCCACCAGCAGGATGGAGTTGCGCACAATAATGCCGGCCAGGGCGATCATGCCAATCATCGAGGTGGCCGTGAACTGCGCGCCCAGCAGGGCGTGGCCCGGCATCACGCCGATCACCGTGAGCGGGATTGGCGCCATGATGATCAGCGGCACCACGTAGGAACGGAACTGCGCCACCACCAGCAGATAGATGAGGATCAGGCCCACGGAATAGGCCAGACCCATGTCGCGGAAGGTCTCGTAAGTCACGGTCCATTCGCCATCCCATTTCACGCTGTAGCGGTAGGGGTTATCCGGTGTATTGATCAGCGTCTGTTCCAGGCTGTAACCGTCTTCCACCTGCACATCGAGCAGCTGGGCGAAGATATCGAACATGCCGTACAGCGGGCTGTCCAGATTACCGGCCAGGTCGCCGGTGACAAACACCACCGGCAGCAGGTCCTTGTGATAGATGGCGTACTCACGCTCGCTCTGCTCCACCGTCACCACGTCGGACAGCGGCACCAGCGCGCCCGACTGGCTGCGCAGCTTGATGGACAACAGGCGCTCGATATCGCCCTTATCGGCCACCGTGAATTCGATGCGGATGGGGGTCGGATACTTCACGTTAGCACCATGCAGATAGCTGGCGTCCTCGCCGTGCAGCGCGGTGGCCAGGGCCGCCGTCACCGCCTGTTGCGAGACACCGAGAATCGCCGCCTTGGTACGGTCCACATGCACCACCAGACGCGGCGCCGGGGCCTCCACACTGGTATCCACGTCCACCACATCGGCGGTATTCTCGAACACCTTGCGCACCTCCTCGGCGACGCGGCGCTGCCCCTCGTAGTCGATGCCGTAGATCTCCGCCACCAGCGGCGCCTGCACCGGCGGGCCCGGCGGTACTTCCACCACTTTTACGTTGGCATTCAGGCGACGACCGATCTCGGCCAGCGGCTCGCGCACCGCCAGGGCGATCTCATGGCTCTTGCGATCACGCTCGTGCTTGGGCGTCAGATTGACCTGGATGTCACCCACGTTGGCGCCGCTGCGCAGATAGTACTGACGCACCAGGCCGTTGAAATTGATCGGCGCGGCGGTACCGGCGTAGACCTGATAGTCCGTCACCTCCGGCACCGTGGCCAGATAGCCGCCCAGCTCGGACAGCACGCGCGCGGTTTGCTCCACCGTGGTGCCCTCTGGCATGTCCACCACCACCTGGAATTCCGACTTGTTGTCGAAGGGCAGCATCTTCAGCACCACCAGCTTGAACACCGGCAGCGCCACCGATACACCGATCAAGATGAGGATACCGAACAGCAGCAACCAGCGCGGGCCACGGCCTTTTTTACCGCGCAGGAAGGGCCCCATGAAACGACTGAAGAAACGGTACAGGCGCGCCGACTGCTCCTGGTCCTCGCACTCGTGCACGGCGTGGCTGTTGCGCAGTAGCTTGTAGGCCATCCACGGCGTGACCACGAAGGCCACGCCCAGCGAGATCAGCATGCCCATGCTGGCGTTGATGGGAATCGGGCTCATGTACGGCCCCATCAGGCCGGTGACAAAGGCCATGGGCAACAGCGCCGCGATCACCGCAAAGGTGGCCAGAATGGTCGGCCCACCCACTTCGTCCACCGCTACCGGAATGGCCTCGAGCAGGTTTTTCTTGCCCATGCTCATATGGCGGTGGATGTTTTCCACCACCACAATGGCGTCGTCCACCAGGATGCCGATGGAAAAGATCAGCGCGAACAACGACACACGGTTGATGGTGAAGCCCCAGGCCCAGGAGGCGAACAGAGTCGCGGCCAGGGTAATCACCACCGCGGCGCCGACGATCACCGCCTCGCGCCGGCCCAGCGCCACCAGCACCAGCAGCACCACGAAGGCGGTGGCGAAGATCAGCTTGCCGATCAGCTTCTGCGCCTTGTCGTTGGCGGTGGCGCCATAATTGCGTGTCACCGTGGCGTTCACGCCGTCGGGAATGAAGGTGCCTTTGAGCTGGTCGAAACGCTTGATGAGCTGATCGGCCACGTCCACCGCGTTGACACCCGGCTTCTTGGCGATGGCGATGGTTACCGCCGGGAACTCGCCCTGGGCGGTAATGCCTTTGGCGGCGGCCGCCGGGCCGGTGCCGAACCACACGTACTGTTCCGGCTGGTCGGCACCCAGGCGCACCTCGGCGACGTCGCGCAGGAACACCGGGCGGCCGTCATGCACGCCCACCACCAGCTCCGCCACGTCCTCGGCGGAGGTCAGGAACACGCCCGCCTGCACCGGGATCTCACGGTTGTCGGCCACCATGCTGCCGGCATTGCGCGACTGGTTGCCCATCTGCAGGGCATTGCGCAAGTCGCTCAGCGCAATGCCGTAACCGGCCAGGCGCGCCGGGTCGGGCAGCACATGCACCACGCGATCGGTGCCACCGATGGTGTAGATGTCACGCGTACCGGGCACGCGCTTCAGCTCCGCCTCAATGGCGTGCGCCACCTGCTGAAGCTCCAGCGCGCCGACTTTTTCGTCCTCGCTCCACAGGGTCAGAGTGGCAATGGGCACATCGTCGATACCCATGGGCTTGATGATGGGCTGCGCCACGCCCAGGCCCGGCGGCAGCCAGTCCTGGTTGGAATAGATGGCGTTATACAAGCGCACAATGGCCTGGGTGCGATCCTCACCCACCTTGAACTGCACGGTGAGGATCGCCTGCCCCGGCATGGACACGGAATAGACGTGCTTGATGCCGTCGATCTCCGACAGCACCTGCTCCGCCGGCGTGCTCACCAGGTGTTCCACCTCGGTACTCGATGCGCCGGGAAAGGCCACGAAGACGTTGGCGAAGGTGACGTTGATCTGCGGCTCTTCCTCGCGCGGTGTCACCATCACCGCGAAGGCACCCAGCAACAGGCCAAGGATGGCCAGCAGCGGGGTGATCTCAGTCGTCAGGAATGCCTTGGCGATGCGCCCGGAGATACCCATTTTCTCGTTCACGGTGCCTTACTCCCTGCGCGCTGCTCCTTCAGCACCACGCCGGCGTGCACCGGGTCCAGCGCCACCCGCTCACCGGCATTCAGCCCGGCCAACGCCTCCAGATGGTCGCCCTTGATGAGACGACCGCCAACGCGCACCTGGCGGAAACTCACGCGGTCGTTCTCATCCACCACATACACCGCCGTCACCTCGCTGCGGTGCACCACGGCCTGTACCGGCACCAGCAGCTTCTGCGCACTGCCCACTTCGAAGACCGCCTTGACGAACATGCCGGGATAGTAGATTGCGTGGTTTTTCGGCAGCTGCAGACGCACCTTGAAGTCGTGGGTTTTTTCATCGGCGTAGGGATATACCGTGACCTTCTGCGCCGCCACCTCGGCAATGCGCTTGCCCGGCTGCAGCGGATCACGCAGGGAAATGCGGGCCCTGCGGATCTTGCGCACCGCACTCATCACGTTCTGCGGCACGCTGGCGCTGGCGCGCAGATGCTCCAGCGAAAAACCCGTCATCAACGGCGTGCCGGGACGGGCCATTTCGCCCACCTCGACGTGGCGCTCCACCACGATGCCGGAATAGGGCGCACGCACCACGGTGTAGTTGAGCTGTTCGCGGGCCTGTTTGACGCTGGCGCGGGCGGCGCTGACACGCTGGCGGATCGCCTTGAGATTGGCGCTGGCCTTGTCCAGCGCGGCCTGCGACACCAGCTTCCTGGCGAACACCTTTTTCACCCGTTCGTATTCCACCTCGGCCTCACGTAACCGCGCCTCCGCCTCACGCTGTTTGGCCTCGGCCTGGGCCAGGCGCGCGCGCTGTTCCTTGTCGCTGAAGCGCAGCAGCACGTCACCCTTCTTCACCTCGTCGTCCACGTCAACGTAGATTTTCTCGATGCGGCCGCTGGTCTCGGCGGCGATGGTCGCCCGGTTCACGGCCTCAATGACCGCATCCGCCACGTACACCTCGGCCACCGTCTGTTCACCGACCGTGGCCGTCTCGAAGGGCAGATCGGCGGCGCGCGCCGTTGTCGGAAAAACGGTAATCGAGGAAAGAACGACCAACCACGGCAGGGCAGCCCTAGCGCTGGATCGAATCATGGTGAAATCTCCCTGTTCAAGACGTGGGCCACGCGGCGCGGCGCTGAATATATAAATTTATCAGCGCATAAAGATAGCAGATGGATGTATATTAGTAAATACTAATATTCAGAGGCGCAGCTCGGCATGCACATCCCTGCCGCACTCCGCTCAACGGGGCTTCAGGCACGCCGGAACCGGCGCATCATCCAGCCACATCAGCCCCACCCGTTCGCCCTCGGCATGAATCACGTAGCTGCGTGGGCGGGCGGCCGATCCGCCCTGCTCCGTGGCGACCGCCACTTCGACGATAGCCCCCTCGGGCAACTTGGTGTCCTCGCAGATCAGGCCGATGCCGTCGCTGCAGCAGTCCGTGATGCGGCAGGTCGCCGTCTCACCCGTGCGCGTGCGCAGGACGGCAGGCAGATCCTGAGGAATGCGACGATGGTAGCGGTGTTCGAGCATGCTTGTCCCCAACCATGGATACAGCACTGAAGAAATACAATCGTTTATAGATGGGGGATGGGTCGGCGCGAAACAAGCCCCGTCACACACCGGCCTCAGCCGGCACAGCAAAACATCCGGGAAGCATCCTTGCAGAAGGTCAAGGTGAAAATGGCCGTAAAGCGGCGGACCGGTGTATTCTCAAACGACAAAGCGAAGGATTCCCTCATGACTCACCCGGCGGTACAGCCACTCGACAACCACCCCCATCCCGCCGACGGCGACGAACTGAAACGCCAGCTGGCCCGGCGCGTCGGTCGCCTGCACCTGGCCCAGCGCCTGGGCATCGAGGGCGAGCACAAAAAGCAGGTCGTCGGTCGCGGCCGCACCTGGTTTCACCTGGAGAACTGGAGCACCGGCAGCAACCTGATCCGCAACATCCTGCGC
Source organism: uncultured Gammaproteobacteria bacterium (assembly GCA_913009875.1). Taxonomy (GTDB): domain Bacteria; phylum Pseudomonadota; class Gammaproteobacteria; order SZUA-152; family SZUA-152; genus DRQN01. The sequence goes on from CAJVYS010000054.1 coordinate 9,201, forward strand.
CTCAGCGGCCTCTACCGGCGCGGCCAGCGCAATGTGATGGACTTCGAGATCCGCCACAACACCCTCACCCTGCCACGCCTGCCGGCGGCCTTCGACGGCCTCACCCTGCTCCACCTCAGCGACCTGCATCTCGACGTCCACCCCGGCTTCCCCGCCGCCCTCGCCACGCAACTGGCGGGGCTCGACTATGACCTGTGCGTGCTCACCGGTGACTACCGCTTTCTCACCCACGGTCCCTTCGAAGCGGCCCTCGATGGCTTGCGCCATGTGCGCGAGGCCATCCACGGCCCGGTCTACGGCGTACTCGGCAACCACGACTCCATCCGCATGCTGCCGGCGATAGAGGCCATGGGCGTCCGCTTGCTGATAAACGAGGCCGTGGCCCTGAGGCGCGAAGACGACGAACTGTGGCTGGCCGGCATCGACGATCCCCACTACTACCGTGCCGACAATCTGGAAAAGGCCAGCGACGACATTCCCCTCGACGCCACCTCCCTGCTCCTCGCCCATTCGCCGGAGATCTACCGCAATGCCGCCCACGCCGGCTTCGACGCCATGCTCTGCGGCCACACCCACGGCGGCCAGATCTGTCTTCCCGGCGGCCGCCCCCTGTACTGCAACGCCGCCGCGCCACGCCGCGTCTGCCGCGGCCCCTGGCGACACCATCGCATGCAGGGTTACACCTCACGCGGCACCGGCTCCTCGGTGGTGGATGTACGTTTCAACTGTCGGCCGGAAATTACCTTGCACCACTTGCAATCAAATCGCGCCGCCGCTCGTTCTCTGTAGTGAGGCCTGAATTTCCCTCGGGAGACAAGGCCCAGCCAATAACCTGCTTCTCCCATAACACGAGGAAAACAAGCATGCGTCTAGCCAGCACGAAGAACCTGCGTCATTTACTCCAGGCCAGCCTGATCACCGCAGTGCTCGCCAGTGGCGGCGCCCTGGCCGCCGATGATCCTTCCATCAAGGGTGATCTGCGCAGCAACATCCAGTCCGCCATGGATCAGATGATCAAAGAGCGCACCACCAACGGCACCTTCAAGTTTTACGATCAGCTGAAAAACAAGGTCTACGACCTGAAGCTGGTCGAGCTGCACGACGGCATCGTCAAGAAGGGTGACTACTACGTGAGCTGCGCCGACTTCGTCGACCCCAAGGGCAACAAGGTGGACATGGATTTCCTGGTGCTGCCCAGCGACGGTAAACTGGTCGCCACCCAGGCCATCATGCACAAGGTCGATGGCAAGAAACGGAAATATCATCTGGAGGACTGATGTCCCCTTCCCCCGGTGACGTGAGGGAGTTACTGCTGCGCGGTTTCCGCTACGCCTACTCCCTCACGCACGACACGGCCCGCGCCGAAGACCTGTTACAGGACGGCTGGGTCTCCCTGCTCAGCGCCGGCGGCCCCCGCCGGCGCTGCTATTTGTTCGCCGCCATCCGCAGCCGCTTCATCGACGGCTGCCGCCGCGAACAATTGCTGGTGTTCGAATCCCTCGACGAAGAGGGCGAAAATCATGTCGACAACATTCCCGACCCGCACGCCGCAGATCTCTTCGATTGTGACGACGCCGGTCTGCAACAGGCCCTGACCACGCTGCGCCCCATGGAACGCGAGGCCTTGCTACTGGCCGATGTCGAGGGCTACACGGCACAGGAGATCGCCGAACTCACCGGCCACCCGCGCGGCACCATCCTCAGCCTCATCCACCGCAGCCGGGGCAAGCTACGCCGCCAGTTGAGCCGACGGGATCAGGAGGCCGAACGTGCCTGAGCAACGTCTGAACGAACACCTGCGGCGCTTCTACACCAACAAGGCGCCCTCGACAAAGTGCCTCGACCGTCTGGCCGCGCTGGCCGAATCCACCCCCGCCGCCGAGTCCTCCGCGCCAGCAAAGACACGCCGCGCCACCCCGGCCTATCTGGCGGTCGCCGCCTCACTGCTGCTGATCCTGTTCGGCGGCGGCGTGTTCCTGCTGCAGCCAAGCCACAACACCGAGCCCGGCTGGCTGGTCGCCAAGGAGATCGCCGTCAACCACAATAAACACCTGGCGATCGAATTCCCCACCGGCGACTACCACGAACTGAACCGGCTGATGGACAAGCTCGACTTTTCCAGCGTGATCTCGAAGCGCCTGCCGCCGGGCCAGTACCGCCTGCTCGGCGGCCGTTACTGCTCCATCCAGGGACAGCTGGCGCTGCAACTCAAACTCCGCGACCGCGCCGGCAACCTGTACACCCTGTACCAGGCGCCCCTCAACAAACTGCTGACCGGCATTCAGCAAGGCGAGCAGATCATCGACGGCGTGCGCATCACCCTGTGGCGCGAAGCGGGACTGCTGCTCGGTCTGGCCAGCTCACAAACGCAGGCACCCGGGAAAAACGACGACGAGTAACAAGCCTCCTCACGACACCACTGTGTAGGGTGGGCACGTCTTTTGTGCCCACGCAGCACCTCACTCTCCAACCCCCTCGGAAAAATGGATGCACCCCGTGCAGAACTGGAACCTCATCCTCTCCCAACTGGCAATCTATTTCCAGAGCCGGATAAAGCGGTATCTGGATTTATGAATTCTGCCGGCACAGAATTTTGAACACCCTCTTGTGAGGTGTTATCACGCAGCTGACAGACGCCTCACCTGCAACTCGTCCCGATGTTTCTCGGCTTGCCATAGATCGTATTGCGTTTGCTGATTTAGCCAGCTCTCGGAGGAAGTATTAAACGCAATCGATAAACGAACCGCCATTTCTGGGCTAATACCTGATTTTCCGTTGATAATGCTCGAAAGCGTTTTGCGACTGACACCAAGCGCCTTCGCTGCCTCAGTTACAGATAGGCCAAGCGGCTCTATACAGAGCTCTTTGATGATTTCGCCGGGATGTGGGGGATTGTGCATCAACATGATAAACCTCAATGATAATCTTCGTAATCAATGACCTCGGCATGTACGCCATTGAACCGAAATGTGACACGCCAGTTGCCGCTAACGCTTACTGACCAGGTTTCTTTTCGATCACCCGTAAGTTGATGCAGGTACAACCCTGGGAGATCCATATCGGCCGGCGAGATTGACGCATTCAGACGACCGAGTATCAGCTGGAGCCGTTTAGCGTGTTTCGCTTGTATTCCGGACTTCTTACCGGTTTTAAAGAAACGCTCCAAGCCCTTGTGTTTGAAACTCTGAATCATAGAACAAAGCGTAACCCGTTACGTTACACGTTGCAAGCCTTTCTACACAGTCGCAGTGAGGACACCGGTTACCCAGCGCCCCCCTGCACAGTTCCCGGCATGCGGTTTTCCCGCACCGGGCTCTTCAGTTATGCTCACTAGTTATGCTCACTCGCAAAACGATAAAGGGCTCTCACTGAACGACCATTGACTAAAGTCGGTGGGTTCTATCGCCGGGCGTAGCGGACTGAAAGTCCACCGAAAGAAACGCCCGGCTCTTAAAACAACCTGAAACTGAAATCTTTTAACTTATAACCTGCTTCTGTGCATCACTGATAGCTTGCTAAAAAATGCATGGCTGAAAGCTGACCGGCTAAAGCTGGTGGTTTTAACCTTATGATGAGCAACAATGGGCTCTGACCCCTTTTCTCATTCGTTAGATCTCTTTAAGTTCTAGTATTGCTTCTAACTCTGAGATCATGTTATCGATATTATCCATACGATGTTTGACCAGTTTCTGTCGCTCATGTGATGAGTGAATAGTAGCTTGTGTTTGTTTATTATAGTGTTCATACAATGATTTCCCTTTCTCAGCGCCCCATGTTTCCTTCATATGTTGAATCACTTTATGACTCATATCTTCTCCTTGACGATGAAGCAATGTATCAGCGACTTGCTTTAACGCCTTATCATTAGAACATAAAAACCATATGGTATCCGATGAACTTAGCTTGGCTTTATTAACCCAGTGTTTTACGTAAACACAATCCCACGCAGCATTTTGTAAGCCTGAATGTAATTTATCTTTATTGCTAGAACCGATGCCTTTTATCATTTTTGCAGGGCTTGACGGTGAGAGTAAGAGCATGCCAAATGCAGCAGATACTGCGCTATAAAATGCATCGTTCTTCATCCAATCTATCAGTGCTTTGGCTTTACTTAAGTCATCATTGGTCGTTCGCCATAACTCTGTAACTTTGAGTAGAAAAAGATAGCTAGTCTTCCAGTGCGTAAGTACTTTTTCAAAGTTTGCTGAGTTTACCGTGCCTATGTTTTTTTCAGCAGAAATAGCTGAGTTTATCTTGGCATCCTCTAATGCTTGGGAACTTATATGTTCTATTCTCCCAAGCGCAAGGTCAGTATAATGTTGCGGATGTATGTGGTCTGCAATTCTGAAGTATTCAAGTTCAGATTTAGCATGTTCATGTGAGCTACGCCATGCTTTCTCATATAACGCAATATTAGGTTCTAACCAAAAGTCACCAAGCAGAAAAAACACCATCACTGCGGCAGCTAATTGCTCTACCTTTCTTGATTCTTCCTCAGTTGATAACTTTGCACCCCTTGAGAATGCTGCCACACGGGTAAAAATATTATTATCAAGAAGAGCATAAAGTGAAACATCTTGAAATGTAGCTGCGTGTACATACTCAGTTAGTTTATATTTATCTGTAATTGTTGATGGCTGTATTAAAAATGGATTGGCACTACTTACTAATGATTCTAGTGCTGCGAAATCATCAGGTGATATTGGCAAGTCTACCAATTGTATTGTTTCCATTTTTTTATTTTTTGGATCTAACAGGTGTATTGAATGGACGTCCGTAATTTACCGACTTATACGGACGTCCGTTCAAGTCAATATACAAAGACACCGCCCCGGATATTCCCTCATCGTAGTCAGGTTATCCCCCTCGCACAAGCATAGCTGCAAATACCACCCGCTACCTCAATACGGCCTCCGCCTGATCCGCAGTCGGTACAGCCACGGCGACACCAGCCACTCGAACAGGGTGAAGCCGGTGGCGACGAGGAGTACATCCAGCCAGTCGAGGCCCAGGGGTTCGCGCAGCACGGCGAGTGGCAGCAGGGCTTCGGGGAGTTGGTCAAGCAGGCGGGCGCGGCCGCTGGGCGGGATGCCGAGGCGACGCTTGGTGAAGCTGGCGAACAGGTCGCCGAGCATGGACAGGAGACCGAACAGGGCGCCGTCGAGCCAGCCCATGCCCTGCAGGGCGCCGACGGGGGCGCAGACGAGCACGGCGGCAATCAGGCCGCGCCAGGTCTTGGAGTGGCCGAGCAGGGGTTGGCCGTCGGCGAGGCGCAGGCCGGCATCGATGGGCGCGGCACAGCGTTCACCCAGCAGGCGGCGGGCGATGACGGGGGCGCCGTTGGCCAGCACCAGCAAGCTCAGGCTCCAGATCAGCGACATTTCCCCTCCCCTGTCCCTGCCCGCCCGGCGTCCGGGGCGGGCCGGGTTAGCTGTTCGACATATATGCAACGGCCCGGCAATCATTTTCCAGAATATTAGTTGACATTAATATTCCAAAGATCTAAAATCCCTTCCAGATTCTACCTCCCCCCTCTTTGGTAGAACACATTTGCCCTGCCTACCCTCGCTCCTCCCTCCTCTGAGCCTTGGCAGGGCATTTTTTTTACACTTCGCTGTTTCCGGTACAAAATCGCTGTACTCATCGGCCCTGGGCATGAAGGGCTTGCCATCGGCGGGCTATCTCTTTTCAGCGTCACGCAGCAATAACGCCAGCAAGGCGGACAGGTCTTTTTTCCACTCCGGCACGCCCGTGAGAGAAAGCTGCTCAAGGCCGATGAGCGCCGCGTACAGGATGTTTGCATAAGAGACGCATTGCGCTGGGGGAGCCCCGCTTTTCTCAAACAGCATCCTGAGAAATTGCCGCCGCGCAGCGTCAACGGTTTTCAGCGTCGCTGCCGCATTTTCGTCATACCGAGCCCAGTCACGAATGGCGGCCTCCGCGAGCGCACCGCCATAGGGCTCATTTTTTTCGCTCGTTGCGATATCAACCAGTCGCCTCAACTGCTCTTTTGACCCAAGCCCGTTATCACTAAGGTCAGAAATAATGTCGTGAGTGGCGACTTGCAGCCAATGGCGCAGCATGTCGGCTTTCAGGGCAGAGACATCTTTAAAATGCCAATAGAAAGAGCCTTTACTCACCTTTAATGCCTTGGCGATCGCTTCCACTTTTATGGCCTGCGGCCCGCCCGCCGACAGAGCGCGAAAACCTGCTTTCACCCAATCATCCGGCGTTAGTGCGGTTTTCGTTGTTTTTTTTCTAGCCATCTCATCACCATACGCTACCGTATTGACCCGCCCAAACAATCAACCTAACATACGGTCGAGTATGGTCACTTTCGACCCTGATGAAAAGGCAACCACAATGAACAAGCTGGTTTTATCCGCTGGAATGCTATCTGTCCTGACCCTGTTCGCCCATGTATTCGGCGGCGGCCCGGAGATCCATGTCCCCGTTCTGAGATGACGATTATCGCGCTACTGATATTCAGCAGCCTCTTTGCGGCGGCGCTGCTGCATGCCGCCTGGGCCTTTGGTGTCCTGTGGCCCGCCAAGGATGAACAGACATTGATCAATACCGTGATTGGCGCGCCGGGCATGTCGAAGATGCCCGGTGCCGGACTGACCCTCGCGGTTGCCGCCGGTATTGCCAGCGCGGGCGTTTTCGCTCTTTGATAGGTAGCGCCCACCATTTCCGCGTACGGCGATCATCCCGGTGGGCAGTGCCCACCCTACAAAACTGCGCTGTTTTTTGCTCGGGCTTGTTTGCCGGTCTCAGTCCGCCGATTCCGGTATTTCGAGGTCCTGGTTCTGTATCACGGCCAGAAAGATCTCGCCGTAGCGTTCCAGCTTTTGTTCGCCGACGCCGCTGACGGTATGCAGCTCGCGCAGGCTTTGCGGGCGCAGGGCGGCCATTTCGCGCAGGGTGCTGTCGTGGAAGATGACGTAGGGCGGTACGCCCTGCTCCTGGGCCAGGGTCGTGCGGCGTTCGCGCAGGGCCTCGTAAAGCGGCTGGTCCAGCGGGTCGAGGTCCACTGCCGGTGCGGCGCGTGGCTTCTTCACCTTCTCCGGTTTACGCTGGCGGCGTAACTGCACCGTGGTCTCGCTCCGCAGCACGGGGCGACATTTCTCGGTGAGGCGCAGGGTGCCGTAGCCGTCGAGGTCGGTCTGCAGATAACCCTGCGCCAGCAACTGGCGAAACACGCCACGCCACTCGGGGCCGCTCAGGCCCTCGCCGATGCCGAAGGTGCTGATGCGATCATGGCCGTTGCGCTGGATGCGTTCGTCGCTCTTGCCCAGCAACACATCCACCAGATAGGCCACGCCGAAACGCTGGCCGCTGCGGTAGACACAGGACAGGGCCTTCTGCGCCGTCTCGGTACCGTCCCAGGTCTCGGGCGGGGTGCGGCAGTTGTCGCAGTTGCCACAGGATTCGCTCAGGGTCTCACCGAAATAGGCCAACAGCGCCTGACGGCGGCAGGCAATGAGTTCACACAGGCCGAGCATGGCATCCAGCTTGTTGCTGGCGATACGCTTGTACTGCTCGGCGCCCTCACCGCCCAATACCATCTGCCGCAGGGTGATGATGTCTTGCAGGCCATAGGCCATCCAGGCATTGGCGGGCAGGCCGTCGCGCCCGGCACGGCCGGTTTCCTGATAATAGGCCTCGATGCTCTTGGGTAGATTGAGGTGGGCAACGAAGCGCACGTCCGGCTTGTCGATGCCCATGCCGAAGGCGATGGTGGCGACCACGATCACCCCCTCTTCACGCAGGAATCGCTGCTGGTGCGTTTGACGTTGATCGGCGGGCAGGCCGGCATGGTAGGGCAGCGCGGTGCGGCCCTTGGCGGTCAGCCATTCGGCGGTGGCCTCGACCTTTTTACGCGACAGGCAATAGATGATGCCGGCATCCTCGGGATGTTCGCGTTCGAGGAAGCGCCACAGCTGCTCGCGCGGGTTGGCGCCCTCACTGATGGCGTAATGAATATTGGGGCGGTCGAAGCTGTTGACGAACACCGCCGCCTGCTGCAACTGCAGCTGCGCGATGATTTCCTCGCGGGTGCGCGCATCGGCGGTGGCGGTGAGCGCAATGCGCGGCACCGTCGGGAAACGCTCGTGCAGCACCGACAGGCGCTGGTACTCGGGGCGGAAATCGTGGCCCCACTGGGACACGCAGTGGGCCTCGTCGATGGCAAACAGCGACACCGCGCTGCGGTCGAGCAATTCCAGCATACGTTCAGTGAGCAGCCGTTCGGGGGCGACGTAGAGCATGTGCAGTTCACCTGCCAGCAGGGCCTGCTCGGTGGCGCGCGCGCTGGCGGCGTCCAGGGTGGAGTTGAGATAGGCGGCGCGAATGCCCAGCTGGCGCAGGGCGTCCACCTGGTCCTGCATCAAGGCGATGAGCGGCGACACCACCACCCCGCAGCCCTCGCGCACCAGGGCCGGGATCTGGTAGCACAGGGACTTGCCGCCACCGGTGGGCATCAGGGTGAGCGCATCGCCGCCATTGAGCAGGGCCTCGATGATCTCTGCCTGCGAATGGCGGAAGGCGTCATAGCCGAAGACGGATTCGAGGATGTGCTGGGCACGTTGCATGGGAGCGAACTCAAAGCGGGAAATACCGGCATGATCCGATCTTGCCGGCATGGGGTCAACCGGATGGGGCATCAGCCCGTTGCTTGGCATTGCAGCCAAGTGAAAACAACGTGAGAAGGGAGACAGCCGCGTAGCGCGCACCGCGCACACAGGACAATGCCACAGATTCCGTTGTGCGCACGGCGCACGCTACGGCCAGCGGCCGATCCGTACCGGATATCTCGAAAGAATATCGGCCGCTCAAAACCGCCAGCCATGCGATACACTAGACTTTGCGATTTACCCTGAGTCCGAAACATGCACCCATCCCTGTTTACCGTCATCAGCCTGGCCGTCGGTCTGCTCTACCTGCTCGGCATCCTCGCCGCCATCGACGCCATCTACCGCGCCCGCAGCCCGCAAAGCGCCATCGCCTGGTCGCTGTCGCTGTGCATGTTCCCGTTCATCGCCCTGCCCCTATACCTGTTCTTCAGCAACCGAAAGTTCACCGCCTACCTGCAATCACGCCGCGCCGGCGATGCCGAAATCCATAAGCTGGTCGACCAACTGGGCCGCGAACTGACCCCAACGGTAAAGGCGCCACTGGAAAAAGGCGCTCGCGAACTGGCCGTATTCGAACGCCTGGCGCGCTTTCCCTTCATGCGCTACAACGCTGCGCGCCTGCTGATCGACGGCGAGGCCACCTTCGACGCCATCCTGCGCGGCATTGACAGCGCACAGGAATATATCTTGATGCAGTTCTACATCGTCAAGGACGACACCATCGGTAATCAGGTAAAAAACGCACTGATTAACAAGGCCCGCGAGGGCGTGCGCATCAGCTTCATGATCGACATCGTCGGCAGCTACAGCCTGCCCGACGCCTGGCTGCGAGAGCTGGAAGATGCCGGCATCCAGACCACCGGCTTCGGCAAGATCACCCACAAGCACACCACCCGCCTGCAGCTGAATTTTCGCAACCACCGCAAGATCATCGTCATCGACGGCAAGACCGCCTTCGTCGGCGGCCTCAACATTGGCGATGAATATCTCGGCCGTGACCCCCGCTTCAGCCCCTGGCGCGACACCCACGTGGAGATCCGCGGCCCGGCCGCCCTGTGTGTGCAGCTGACCTTTCTCGAAGACTGGTTCTGGATGATGCAGTCCATGCCCGAGGTCAATTGGCACCCGGCATTGAACGCCGAGGAAGACCAGCAGATCCTCGCCGTACCCAGCGGCCCGGCCGATGAACTCGACACCTGCGGCCTGCTGTTCACCCAGCTGATTCATGCCGCCAGCGCGCGTATTTGGATCGTCAGCCCCTATTTCGTACCCGACGAAACCGTCATCAGCGCTCTGCAACTGGCCGTGTTGCGTGGCGTCGACGTGCGCATACTCATTCCGCAAAAGGCCGACCACCGGCTGGTGCAACTGGCCGGCTTTTCCTACCTGGACGAAACCATCCCCTACGGCATTCGCGTGTTCCGCTACACGCAGGGCTTCCTGCATCAAAAGGCCGTGCTGGTGGACGATACCCTGGCCGGTATCGGCACCGCCAACCTGGACAACCGCTCCTTCCGCCTCAATTTCGAGATAACGATGCTGTTCGCCAGCCGCACCATGATCGATGACGTCAGCGCCATGCTGCAACGCGACTTCGACAACGCCCGCGAACTCAGTCTGGAAGAATTCAACCAGCGGCCGCTGTGGTTCCACTTCGCCGTCAAGGTCTCGCGCCTGCTCTCGCCGCTGCTGTGATGTATTGTGAATGAGCCGCTAAAACTCCTTTGCGACGAAATGCTCATGCGCCTCGGCCGCTGGCTGCGCGCCGCCGGCTACGACACCGGACTGGCCATCAACGGCGAAAACGACCGCGACCTGTTCCAGCGCGCCCGCCATGAAAACCGCCGCCTGCTCACCCGTGACCACAAACTACAGGAATACCGCCACGCCGACGGCACCGTCATCCTCCTGCGCGGCAACGCGCTCGACGAACAAGTCCACGAACTCGGCCAACGCCTCGACATCGACTGGCTATACCGTCCCCTCAGCCGCTGCCTGGTGTGCAACACCCCACTGAACAACGACGCCCCCGACGATATCCCCATCCCCGACGACATTGATCGCAACAGCCTGCAGCACTGCCCCGGTTGTGGACGCGTCTATTGGGAAGGCAGCCACTCGCGGCGCATGCGCCGGCACCTCGAAGCCTGGCAGCAAAACACCTGACCCGACTATCGAAGGCATTGGAGCGGGCCATGCCCGCGATATTTTCCGCATGGAAGAAGCAACCAGAACAGGGCAGCAGGTAGGGTGTGGTCCCCGCATCAAACGTGGTAACGGTATACGGTGATGTTTGATATTAGCTTGACCGCAATGGAATCAGATGTTTTGTCATGGCGCGCACGGCGTACCCTACGGGGCTGCAGTGCGGTGTCATGAGTTATATTGTGGGAGCAGCTTCAGCCGCGAATAAATCTAGCCCTTATTCGCGGCTGAAGCCGCTCCCACAAATATAGGGTTTTCCCGTCTAGCAATCGCGGGCATGGCCCGCTCCCCCGTTGGAAATCAATACATCCGATGTCGGAACAACCAGCCAGCCATGGCCAGGGTTGCGGCACCGATGATGGCCATGGGCCAGAACTGGTGGAACAGCAGGGCGAAGCCGTCACCCTCCAGGGTGACGCCGCGCACGATGACGAGAAAATAGCGCAACGGATCGAGATAGGTGAGCCACTGCACCACTTCCGGCATGTTGGCGATGGGCGTAGTAAAGCCGGACAGAATCACCGCCGGGACGATGAACAGGAAGGCACCGAGGATGGCCTGCTGCTGGGTGACGGCAATGGACGATATCATCAGCCCCACACCGACGGTGGCGATGAGGAACAGCAGGATGCCCAGGTACAGGGCCGGGATACTGCCACGCAGGGGAACCTCGAAGAACCATACCATCAGGACAATGATCAGCGTCGCCTCCAGCAGGCCGATGACGATACCGGGAATGGCCTTACCAATAAGAATCTCCACCGGCCGCAACGGCGTTACCAGCAGCTGGTCGAAGGTGCCCTGCTCGCGCTCGCGCGCCACCGACAAGGCGGTGACCAACAGGGTCACCACCAGGATCAGCGAGCCGATGATACCGGGCACGATGAACCAGCGGGATTGCAGATTCTCGTTATACCAGGCGCGCATCTCCAGCTTGACCGGCGGCCCGGTAAGGCCGTGTTCACGCTGCCATTCGCGGTTGAAATCCAGCACCACGCCGCGCAGATAATTGAGGGCGGTCATGGCGGTATTGGAATTGCGGCCATCGATGACCAGTTGCAGAGGCGCCGGATCACCGCGCTGCAGATCGGCGCTGAAGCGCTGGCCGAGGCGGATCACCAGCAGCACCTTGCGCTCATCGATGAGCGGCGCGATCTCGGCGTCGCTGTCGATGCGGTGGAGAATGGAGAAATGCGGTGAGCCTTCGATACGCGCCAGCAGTTCGCGTGAGGCGCCGCCGCTGTCTTCGTTGTAAACCGCCACCGGCACATCATTGAGGTCATAGGTGGCGGCAAAGCCGAAGATGAACAACTGGATGATAGGCGGCACGATGATGATGATGCGGCTGCGCTTGTCGCGCATCAGGGCGAGGAATTCCTTGCGGGCCAGCGACAGGATATGCAGGAGGTTCATCGGCAGTGTTCCGGTTCTGTGGTAAAAACGCAAAGTTCGCAAAGGTGCAAAGGTCGCAAAGAAATCCTTGAAAAGGATTCGTGCACTTTTCCATTCTGGTGCAGGCTGAGGCCTGGGCAGCAGGACTTCAGGAATGCCTGCATATGCTGGAATGACGGAATCTTCTGGCACACGAAATTGAAAGAAAAAATTTTGCGTCCTTTGCGCCTTTGCGACCTTTGCGTCGAATTGCTGTCGTCTCTCATCACCTCAATCCAGCCGCTTGTACGATTTCTTTACCACTAGCGCCGACAGCACGGCCAGCATCAGCAGCATGGCCCCGGCATTGGCCAGTACTACCGGCCACACCGGGCCGGCGAGAAACAGGGTCTGCAGGATGGCAACGAAGTAGCGCGCCGGCACCAGGTAGGTGATGGTCTGCACCCACTCAGGCATGGAGTGGAGATCGAACAGAAAGCCGGAAAGCAGGAAGCTGGGCAGGAAGCTCACCACCAGCGCCACCTGTCCGGCAAGGAACTGGTTGCGGGTGACGATGGAAATCAGCAGTCCAATGGCCAGCGACACCAGCATAAACAGCGCCGAGCAGAGCATCAGCAGCCAGAACGGGCTGAGCAGCGGCACGCCGAACAGGACCAGGGCCATGGCCACGCTGAGCAGCATGCCGCCCATGCCCAAGGCGAAATAGGGGATCAGCTTGCCGGCCAGCATCTCGCCCATGTGCAACGGCGTGACCATCAGCGCCTCCATGGTACCGCGCTCCCACTCGCGTGCCACCACCATGGCGGTGAGCAGGGAACCGATCATGGTCATGATGATGGCGATCAAGCCCGGCACCAGAAACAGTCGGCTGTTGAGCGCCGGGTTGAACCACACCCGCTGCTCCATGGCCACCGGCAGGTCGAGATCACGCCCCTGGGCGGCGGCAAAGTGTTGCAACCAGGCCAGCCAGGTGCCCTGGATGTAACCCTTGGTGATGTTGGCCTGATTGGAGTCCACGCCATTGACGAATACGCCGATGGGCGCCTCGTTACCGCTCAGCAGGCGGCTGGAGAAATCGTTGCGCAGCCAAAGGATGCCGTCGATACGGCGCTCAGCCAATGCCTGCTGGGCCTCCTGGATGGCGCCGAAGCGCTGCGGACGAAAGAACTCTGAGCGGTCGAAGGCGCCGGCCAGGGATTGGGTGGCGGTATCCGGCTGTTCAACGACAATCCCCAGAGGAATATTCTTGGCGTCCAGCGACACGCCATAGCCGAACAGCAGCAACAGGATTACCGGCATAATGAAGGCGATGGAGATGCTCGACGGATCACGCAAGATCTGCAGGCTCTCCTTGCGAATCATCCCCCACAGGCGGCGTAGACGCGCGCTCATGACACCGCCTCCTTGGCTTTCTCGTTGGTCTGCTCTCGCTGCTCGATAAGCTGGATGAAGGCGTCTTCCATGGTGGGGTCGGGGTTGTCTGCATTGCGCGCGCGGGCCTTCATTTCGCGTGGCGTGCCTTCGGCCAGCACCGTGCCCTCGGCCATGATCACCAGGCGGTCACAATAATTGGCCTCTTCCATGAAGTGGGTGGTGACCAGCACCGTCACTCCGGCCTCAGCCAGGGCATTGAGATCGGAAGAGCGTCGTGTAGGGAAAGAGTGTAGATCTCGGTGGTCGCCGTATCATTAAAAAAAAAAAAAAAGAAGACTACATGCTACCCTACTACCTGCGTC
>CAJVYS010000055.1 GCA_913009875.1 uncultured Gammaproteobacteria bacterium
GCAAAAAAGGACTGTAGGGAGTAGGGAGAGAAATAAGAGGAATGAGCAAAAACAGCGGTACGCAGAAAGGTAGCGTAAGGCTGTGAGCAAAAGAGCAGCTAAGCAGAGTTTATGATGAAGTGTCGTTTTTTTTTTTTTAATGATACGGCGACCACCGAGATCTACACTCTTTCCCTACACGACGCTCTTCCGATCTGACCAGGCGTACGACATGCAGTACCAGTAGTGCCCCGGCCAGCCAGCCGGTGGCGGTGACGTTGTTGAGGAAGGCGTCGCTGATCCAGAGCAGGGTGAACAGTGCCAGACTGGTGAGATCCAGCCAGCGGCGGTTTTTTAGCTGCACGGGGTAGCCGACGCCCTTTTCGATAAAGAAGGGGACCACGCGCCGGGCCAGCAGCAGAACCAGGGCGAGCACGATGTACAGGCCGGAATACAGGCCCATGCGCTCGCCATCGTCGACGATGCCCAGGGCGCCAAGATAGAACAGGATATTGCTGAGCAGCAGCAGAAAAACCTTGGTGACCACGCTGATCTGTTTCCACTGCCGGCTTTTTACGACAGGGTGCAGCACGGCGGCAAACAGTAGTAGTGCAAACAGGCCGTCGATGCCTGCGTACAGCGCCAGTGGCAGATCCGTCCCACCCAGCGGCAGCAGCCGTCCGGCAACCCACAGGGCGAACAGCGCCACCAGCGGGCCGCCGTTGAGGGTCTGCACGCCGGTCCAGTTCATCACCGCGGTGAGCAGGAAACCGGCGATGACGGCCAGGCTGTAGCCGAAGATCATCTCATGGGCATGCCAGGTGGCGGGGGATATATCACCCAGCTGGAAGGGCCAGCCAAGGGCCAGTGCGCCCATCCAGTAGAGCATGGCGCCTGCGGCGAAGACTGCGGCGCCGAGAAAAAAGGGACGGAAGGCGAGCCGGAACAGGGCGATCCGGTTGTCGAATGCGGGTTTGTCTTCGATGTTGAGCATGGGAACCAGGACAATGGGTGAAAACGCTAGGGGGCCTTTTATTCATTCTGGCGAGCAGACATGCGGTTTAACATGACCGAGATCAATGCGCTGATCGGCAGTGAACATTGCTGTCATGGGCAACGCGGAGATCGGCCATATTGGGCCCATGGCTGCCAGTTATGAACTGGGCAAGGGTGGCTTAGTTTTCATTCATTGTCGGCGGGAGTCAACAAGGATTACACGTTCAGGTCTATGGTGTTGTTTATGCGGCCCCCTGACCCGCCGCGTGTTTTTCTTTCACCATCTGGTCAACGGTCGCCATGACGTCATCACTGGCGGACTCCATGTCCTCATACAAGGCGATAATGCCATCCTGTGCCTCCTGCCCCCCGACCTGGCTGTCGGTCAGGTTCTCCAGGATGCGGTGGGCACTGTCGTGGACGGCGGCGTGGGGTGATTCCATTGCCCGGAAGGAGGGTGTGTCGCCAAAGTATGCCTGACCCACGCCTTCATAATACCACTGGCCGAGGCGGCAGTGGTGGTGATCCACCAGCACGGCCTCGGCTTCGCTGGACTCGGTGCCGGTGCTGAGCGCCATGTAGGTCTTCTGTTTGTAAAGCATATGGTCCACCTTGATCAGCGAGGCGAAGCTGATGTCATGGGCGAGGCTGACGGAGCGACGTGTGGCGTTGGCCTGCTCGGCGAACTCACCAAACTTGCCCTGCAAGTCGGCAATGTTGTTCTGCATCTGCCCAGCCTTTTCCTGCATGTGGCTGGCGTTGCCCTTCATGTTGGCGGTTTCTTCGCGGAAGGTGGTGACCACCTTGGCGATTTCATCGGTCGCATTCTTGGTGTTGGAGGCCAGCTGTTTGACCTCATCGGCGACTACCGCGAAGCCGCGTCCGTGTTCGCCCGCGCGGGCCGCCTCAATAGAGGCATTGAGGGCCAGCAGGTTGGTCTTCTCGGCAATCTCACTGATCATCGACAAGATGCCGCTGATCTCACTACTCATGGCGTGCAGTTGGGCGCTGGCGCGGCTGTTGGCCTCGATCATGTCGACCGTGTCTCGCAGACCGGCGACCATTTCGTGCAGGCTTTGCTGGCTCTGTCCGGCCTTTTCCACGGTGTCATCAGTAATGCTGTGTACCTCTTTCATTTCGTCGGTGATGCTGATGAGATCGCTCTGGCTCTTCAGCAGGTTTTTCATCATGTTGCCGGTATTCAGCGTTTGCAGCTTGGACATCAACTCGTTTTGTTTGACATAGGTGGCGTTCTTTTCCATCGCATCCAGCGAAGCGTTGATATTGGAAAAGCTCCTGACGATGTCGCCGTATAGCCCGTCGCTATAGGCGCGGCGGTGATAATGCTCTTCACCGACATTGCGGAAGCAGGCGTCGACGTCACGGAAAAAGGTTTCAATTTCATCCAGCGACTCGTTCAGATCCCAGGCGATAAGCCCCAGCTCTCCCATATGGGGGACTTCGGTGATGCGCTGGCTGTAGTCACCCTTGCGCATGCCATTGAGCACCCGGCGGATCTTGGCGATGGCATGCAGAGGATGGCGCAGACGGATGTGGGCTATGCCGCCGAGGAGAGTGGAGACGATCGGAAACAGCCACATCCATTGCTGGAAGCCTTCGGCAAAGTAGACACTCAGGATGGCCGTCCACATGAGCAGGCTGCAGGCGACAAGATAGAGCTTAACCCTGGAGGCTAAGAATAAGCGGTTCATACTCGATATTTCCTTCTTGCAGACGGGATAGCAGTACCTGAGTACCGGCGGCAATAGCGTCCCTGGGGCCGGCGGCCTGCTCGGCGGCCAGCATGTCCTTGTAAATCGGTTCGATGGCGTCAATGGCCTCGCGGCGGGGCATGCGGCGCACGGAGAAATAGCCACAGATCTTGTGATTACTGTCGTAGTCGGGGGTGACATTGGCGAATACCCAGTAAAAGCTGCCGTCTTTGGCCAGGTTTTTCACGAAGGCAAAGCATTCCTGACCCTGCTTGATGGTGTCCCAGAGAAGCTGGAATACCGCGCGGGGCATGTCCGGATGGCGCAGGATATTGTGCTGTTGGTTGAGCAATTCGCGTTCGCTGTAGCCGGCGATATGCATGAAGGTGCGATTGGCGTAGGTGATGCGACCGGTGGTGTCGGTCTTGCTGACGATGAACGAGTCACTGGTCAGCGAGTGTTCTACCGTGGTTGGGGTGATGCGGTTTTTCATGGGGCTTTGTCGCTTAATGTGCCTGCAGGCTATAGCGACATTTACCCTTTGATCTTTAGGTTTTGGATGGCCCTGAATTCAGCCGCCGGTCATGGACATGAAGCGTACGACCTGGCCGGGCTTGTCATTGAACTCATGGCGCTCGGGCTTGAGGGCGATGGCTTCGCGAATGGCGGTGTTCAATGCATCGTCATCGACACCGGCGCGTAGCAGGGGGCGTAGCTCAAATTTGTGTTCCTGGCCCAGGCAGAGATACAGCGTGCCGTCCACGGACAGGCGCACGCGATTGCAGGTTTCGCAGAAGTGCTGTGAGAGGGGGGTAATGAAGCCGAGGCGTAGCTCCGTACCGGCGACGCGCATATAGCGCGCGGGGCCGCCGCCGGGCATGACGCCGGGCACCAGTTCGTAGCGCCGTTCGAGGCGTTTGCGCACGGTGTGCAGATCGAGGAAGTGGGCGTTGGCCTCGCGGCCGGTGTCGCCCATGGGCATGGTTTCGATGAAACGCAGGGTGAAGCTGTGCTCGATGCAGAACTCGACCATGGCCTCCACGTCGTTATCGTTGATGCCTTTCATGACGACCATGTTGATTTTGATGGGAGAGAAGCCGGCAGTCTTGGCGGCCATCAGTCCGTCGATCACCTTTTCCAGTTTACCGCCGGTGATCTCACGAAAACGCTGTGGGTCGATGGTGTCGAGGCTGATGTTGAGGCGTTGTACGCCGGCGATGCGGAGTTCACTGGCATGGCGTGCCAGCTGCACGGCATTGGTGGACAAGGACAGATCGTCGATGCCTGGCAGGGCGTGCAGACGGGCGGCAAGTCCGGGCAGGCCTTTACGTACCAGTGGCTCGCCGCCGGTGATGCGTACCCGGCGGGTGCCGAGACGGGCGAAGGCGCCGATGACGCGCTCGATCTCGTCGAAGTTGAGCCAGTGTTCGGGGGCCTCGAAGTCGTTGAAGCCCTTAGGCATGCAGTAGAAACAGCGCAGGTCACAGCGATCCGTGACCGACAGGCGGACATACTCGATGGAGCGGCCGAAGGGGTCGATGAGCGGGTTCATTGCAGTCTCCGTGACGGATATTGCGGTGAAAAATTATTTGAAGGCTTTAGTTGTGGGAGCGGCTTCAGCCGCGATAGCTGTGCCAGACAATGCTTCGCGGCTGAAGCCGCTCCCACAATATGTGCCTTTCACCAAGCGATGCCCGCAACTAAAAGGAAAATGCTCTTTCACCACAGAGGCACGGAGTTCGCAGAGAAAGACCTAATACCTGTTATCTCTGTGAACTCCGTGTCTCTGTGGTGAATAGCGGCTCTTTCGCGGGCATGGCCCGCTCCTACACAAAGTTTAGCTATCCTTGGGGGCGGCTTCTACCACTCAGATCGTCTGGTAATACAGGTTTTGCGGGTGCTTGGCCTGGGCGAAAAAGAACCAGCGCTCGGCCAGCAGGCCCACGTATTGGGTGGTAAAGGCCAGCCCTAGCAGGGTGACGGAATCATTTTGCAGACCAAGAGCCAGTAGCAGGATCGGCAGCGGGAACACCAGTACCAGAAAGATCCATTTGATGGACTTGAGGAAGGCGGCGGTCTTGCCGTGGAAATATTCACGGGTGTTGAAGGAGCCGCCCATAGCGCCCTGGGCTTTTTGCTGGATCTGCGCATGGCGCACGCCGATGGCGGTGGCCAGGGTGGAGCGGTGCTTGATGCGCTGGTTGCGAATCAGCGAAGCACCACGGGTGATGAACACCAGCACCGTGAAGGCGATGGCCCAGCCGCCATAGAACTTCACCAGTTCCGGCGCCATGCCGGCGGCCAGCACGGTGGCCAGGGTAAAGCCGGAGGCGATGCCGAACAGGGTGTAGTTGATGGGGGTCAGCGGGGTGTTCCACTCCTGCAGGAATTTCAGGCAGCCGTAGATCATGCCGGTACAAACAAACAGGGCGAAGGCGGCGACCACGCCCAGCAGACCCACCAGATAGGTCAGCTCACCCTGCGGTGGGGCATCTTTGCCGAACAGGTTCGGGTTATAACCCAGGTAATGCAGCAGGCCGTAGACAAACACCAGTCCCATAAAGATAGGCAGGGCGATGACCTCGCGCGACAGCCAGGAGGTGCGCCACATGGCGGCCGAGCGCCAGGCGCGTTCGGGGTGGCCGAGGTGAAAAAAGGAGGCGACCAGACCGGCCACCAGCAGGGCCAGGGCAATCATGCTGCTGATGCCGAAGTAACCGCCTTCGGGCAATGCGATGGCACCGATATCGGCGTAGGCCTGTACGGTCATCAGGGCCAGAAACAGGCCCTGGCCTGCGCCGATCAGGGTGGTCAGAAAGATGACGGAAAATGCGGGATGCATAAAAACCTCAATGTTTGGTTTTGTAGGGTGATCGTTTTCTCACCACAGAGGACACAGAAGACACAGAGGGATACGGAGTAAAAACAACATCATTTTTTCTCTGCGCTGCTCTGTGTCCTCCGCGGTGAAAAAGGTTTTCATCCGTGCTTGATTTTGTAGGGTGGGCGACGCCCACCGTTTTCGTTAATAACAGTTGCGCTTTGGTGGGCAATGCCCACCCTACAATGCTCAATGCGCCCTGTCGTAGGTTGGGGTGAGCTTGCGAACCCCAACATGTTTAGGTTCAATCAATGCCGCAAATGTTGGGGTTCGTACCTCGGCTTTGGCATCCTGCGTCGCCCTACCTCCTGCATCCATGCAGTCGTCACCCCAACCTACGTCCAGGTATTTACCAGCTCGCTGAATCCTCGAGGAAGCTCTCGTTCTCGTCCACCTTGGGCAGATGACCTTCCTTCTTCAGCGGATTGTCTACGCGAACCAGCTCATCTTTGTGGATTTTCATCTTGGTCTTGCGTCGCGGCAGGTAGTGGTTGCTCGGCTGGGTGCCCCATTCGGGCATCAGCGGATAGCCGCCCTGTTCGCGAATCGCCACGGAGACCCCGGATTCCGGGTCGTGCACGTCGCCGAACAGGCGCGCGGACGTCGGGCAGGCCAGCACACAGGCGGGCTTGCGCTCGGCCTCGGGCAGGGACTCGTCGTAGATGCGGTCCACGCACAGGGTGCACTTCTTCATCACCTTCTGTTTTTCATCGATCTCGCGCGCACCGTAGGGGCAGGCCCAGGAGCAGTATTTGCAGCCGATGCACTTGTCATAGTCCACCAGCACGATGCCGTCTTCCTCACGCTTGTAGCTGGCGCCGGTGGGGCACACGGGCACGCAGGGCGGGTCTTCGCAGTGCAGGCAGCTCTTCGGGAAGTGCACGGTTTCGGTGTGCGGAAATTCGCCCACTTCGAAGGTCTGCACGCGGTTAAAGAACGTGCCGGTGGGGTCCTTGCCGTAGGGACGTTCGTCCACCAGTGGGCCGGCGGCGCCGGAGGTGTTCCACTGCTTGCAGCTGGTGACGCAGGCGTGACAGCCGACGCAGACGTTGAGGTCAATTACTAAGGCCAGTTGGGTCATATCTGTACCAATATCTCGTAGGGTGGGCACGGCCCACCAGCCACTGTATTTAAACGTGCCGAATGGTGGGCCTGTATTGCCACAGAGCACACAGAGCTGCATAGAGAAAATAGACACTTATCTTTTCTCTGTGATCCTCTGTGCGCTCTGTGGCAATAATATTCTTCATCTATGGCATACATGGTTTTGTAAGGGGTATTCCCCACCAGCAACGGTGTTCGAGCGAGTCGAATGGGGGGCGGTGCCCACCCTACTATTTCTTGCCGATGTTGAGTTTGGCGGGTTTTTTACCGGCAAAATAACTGAGCCAGGATTTGCGTTCCGCCTGTCCAGGCACCGGCAGCATGTTTTCAAATTGCGGTGAGGTTTCCGCTTTTTCACTCGGATCGGCCTTGTACACGCGCACCTGCACGTCGTACCAGGCGGCCTGGCCGGTGACGGGGTCGGAGTTCGACAGGTTGGCGCCGTGCTTGTGGGCCGGCAGTTCCTCAGAGATCAGGTGGTTGAGCAGGAAGCCCTGTTGCGACTCGTTGGCGTCCGGGGTCAGGTTCCAGGCGCCCTTGGCCTTGCCGATGGCATTCCAGGTCCACACGGTGCCGGGCTCCACGGCCTCGGAGAAGCGGCACATGCAGCGCACGCGGCCGTGCATGGATTCCACCCACACCCAGTCGCCGTCGTCGAAACCGCCGGCGGCGCCCACCTTGGGGCTCATGTACAGATAGTTGTGGGCGTGGATCTGGCGCAGCCAGGCGTTCTGCGAATCCCATGAGTGATACATGGCCATGGGGCGCTGGGTGACGGCGTTAAGCGGATACTTGTGCTTGTCGCTGAGCTGGCCTTCCAGTGGCTCGTAATAGAACGGCAGCGGGTCGAAGTAAGTCTCGATGCGCTCACGCAGGCGATCCGGTGGCTGTTTGCCACCGTACTTGCCCTGTGCGGCGAGACGGAATTTCTGCAACACCTCGGAATAGATGTGGATGTTGATGGGGTCCGTGTAGCGCGTCAGGCGGTGGTACTGGGCCCACTCCAGGTAGCCCTGATTCCAGTTACGCATGTACTGGTAGGACTTGGGCAGTTCGTAGTGGAATACGCAGTTGTTCTTTTCGTACATCTCCCACTGCTTGGGGTTGGGTTCGCCACGCATGGATTTTTCGCCGCCCTTGCCGCGCCAGCCGGCGAGGAAGCCGATGCCGGAGCCGGGTTCGGTCTCGAAATTGGTGACGAAGTCCGGATAGTCGCGGAACTTGCGCGTGCCGTCCGGGTGGGTAAAGGCCGGGAAGCCGAGACGTGAGCCCAGCTCGATGAGCACCTCCTGAAAGGGCTTGCACTCGCCGGTGGGTGGCAGCACCGGGATACGCACCGAGTCCACCGGGCCGTCGAATTCGGAGATGGGGCGGTCCAGCATGGACATCACATCGTGACGTTCCAGATAGGTAGTATCGGGCAGCACCAGGTCGGCGAAGGCCACCATCTCGGACTGGAAGGCATCGCAGACGATGATGTACGGGATCTTGTACTCGCCGTTTTCGTCCTTGTCGTTGAGCATCTTGCGCACCTCCACCGTGTTCATGGTGGAGTTCCAGGCCATGTTGGCCATGAAGATCATCAGGGTGTCGATGCGGTAGGGGTCGCCGCGCCAGGCATTGGTGATGGCGTTGTGCATCATGCCGTGCACCGACAGCGGGTATTCCCAGGAGAAGGCCTTGTCGAGGCGCACCGCTTCGCCGTCGTCGTCGACGAACAGATCGTTGGGATCGGCCGGCCAGCCCAGCGGCATGCCTGCCAGTGGCGTGTTGGGCTTGATGTCCTGCGCATTGTTGGGGGTCTTGGGGCAGGGCGGAATGGGGCGCGGGAAGGGCGCCTTGTGGCGGAAGCCGCCGGGGCGGTCGATGGTGCCGAGGATGGACATCAGGATCGACAGGGAACGGATTGAGTGGAAGCCGTTGGAGTGGGCAGCCAGGCCGCGCATAGCGTGGAACGACACCGGGTTGCCGGTGACGGTCTCGTGTTCGTTGCCCCACACGTCGGTCCAGGCGATGGGCAGCTCGATCTTTTCGTCGCGCGCGGTGATGCCCATTTCGTGGGCCAGACGGCGGATGGTGTCGGCGGGCACGCCGGTGATGTCGGCGGCCCACTCGGGGGTATAGTCCTTGACCCGCTCCACCAGCAACTGGAAAGAGGGCTTGACCGGGGTGCCGTCTTCCAGGGTGAACTCGCCCATCAGCGCCGGTTCGGCCTCGGTGTGGGTTTGCACCGCGCGGTCGGTCTTGCGGTCCCACCACATCTCGTCGTGGGGGTGGATCTTGCCCTCGTCGAATTCGAGGCCGCGCACCAGCATGCCGAACTCGTCGCTGTCCAGGTCCTGATTGACCAGCTGGGCGGCGTTGGAATACTGGGTGAGGAAGTCGCGGTCGTAGAGCCCGGTCTTGATGATCTCGTGGATCATGGCCAGGATCAGTGCGCCGTCGGTGCCGGGCTTGATGGGTACCCATTCGTCGGCGATGGCCGAGTAGCCGCTGCGCACCGGGTTGATGGAGATGAAGCGCCCGCCGTTGCGCTTGAAGTTGGCCAGTTCGATCTTCAGCGGGTTGGAGTGGTGGTCCTCGGCGGTGCCGAACATGATGAACAGCTTGGAGCGTTCCAGGTCCGGGCCGCCGAATTCCCAGAACGAACCGCCGATGGTGTAGATCATGCCGGCGGCCATGTTCACGGAACAGAAACCACCGTGGGCGGCATAGTTGGGGGTGCCGAAGTTCTTGGCGAACAGGCCGGTCAGCGCCTGCATCTGGTCGCGGCCGGTGAACAGGGCGAATTTCTTCGGATCGGTCTCGCGCAGGTGACGCAGGCGGGTCTCCATGATATCGAAGGCCTCGTCCCAGGAGATGACCTCGAAATCGGCCGCGCCACGTTCGGCGCCCTCGCGGCGTTTCAGTGGCTTGGTCAGGCGCGCCGGCGAATACTGCTTCATGATGCCGGAGGAACCCTTGGCGCAGATTACGCCTTTATTGAGGGGATGATCCGGGTTGCCCTGGATGTAGCGTATCTCGCCGTCACGCAGGGTGACGCGAATGCCGCAGCGGCAGGCGCACATGTAGCAGGTGGTGTTCTTGACCTCGACGCCCTTCTTCAGCGTCGAGGCGGTGTTGTTATTCGACATCGGTCAAGCCCTTGCCTGTTTGCAATGAAATGCGGCCAGCGATTATATATCAGCATATTTTGATATGGCCAATTACTGACTTTTTTACTCGGATAAGTAATTTTGATGGAGTACGAGCCTGATTAGCTAAACAAGGCATCGAAGGCATCGAGAGAGATACAGAGATACGAGGGGTGAGCCTGCGAACCTCAACAATGCGAGGTTTGTGTCGTTGGGGTTCGCAGGCTCACCCCAACCTACGCCAGAAAAAGCACGTCAGCACCGCAGCCCGGATTTCGCGGTGCTTCAACCAAGCTACCTACTGGGCGTTTGGGGTGTGATCAGAGCTTGAACTGTCCCACCTGGTTGCTGCGCCCTGTTACCTGAACCCTCGGATTCAGGTATTAGTTCCGGGATGTAGATGGCCGTTTAGGGCGTGCGCAACAGTACCTTTACCGAGCTGTCCACGGCGCTGGCATCCACATAACCCACGGCGTCGGTGTGACCGGCCACATAGGCCTTCACCTCGGCGTCGTTGGCCAGCTCCTTGGGCGGCATGGCCTTGCCGGAAAAGATCATTCTTGACCAGTAGCTCTTATATTGGGAGAGCGTCTTTTTGGTGATCTTTTGGGTGAATTCGGCCGTGGTGGAACTGGCCTCGATCTGGCTCACCAGGGTGACGGAGTCCATACCCGGCACGGACTTGGTCTTGCCCAGAAACAGCTTCTTGGCGGTCTTGGTATCTATCTCGCTGGCGCCGGAGGCGGGGTTGGCGATGATGGCGATCTCGGCCAGTGCTGTACTGATAAACAGACTGCTGATAAGCAGGGCGGCGCAGGCGGCAATCATTGTGAGCTTAATTTTTTTCATCGCGGCCTCTCCTAGAAGACAGTATCAAGGCCGAAGCCGATCATGTTGACGGTGCCGGGAGGTGTGCTGCCCTGTGGGAACAGTCCCACGCCCTTGTCGGTATTGATCTGTGACAACTCAGCCTTGAAAGCAACGCTGGGCATGAAGTCCCAACGCAGTCCCAGGGTGATGGTGTTCTGTTGATCTTCCTGTGTGCTTCCCTTGCCCTGTTCATAGCTCTGGTAGGTGAGGTGCGGCAGCAGTTTGCCCATCTGGTAGCCGACGGTGGTGTACCAGCTGGTGGCCTTCATCGTAGCGAGATCACCCATGGTGATGTCGCCGCGTTCGGCATAGAAGATGATGTCGTTCCAGTCTGCCTTGACACCGTACAGCAGGGCCTTGTGCTTTGCGCCCTCCATGGCAGGTATGGCGGCGCCGTGCATAGTGCCCTGGTATGCCGTGGCCTTAAACAGTACCACGTCGTCCCAGTCTGCGGTCAGGCTGAGGCCACCGAGCTTTCGCACATTTGACCCTTCCAAGCTAATTTCACCACCGTACAAATCGGCACCCAGGATCCAGTCTCCGGCGCTGAGATTACCCAGCAGGCTGGCCCCGGTATAACTTTCACGGGTCATTTGCGGGCCGTTGGGTGCGCCCAGCTCGGTGTAAATGACTGCCGGCGCCTTGATCCAGGGCATGGCATAACCCACCTCCGTGTATTCATTGACCAGCCCCACCGGGAATTTGATTTTACCCGCGCGCAGACTAAGATCATCGGTCAGGGACAGGTCACCAAAGGCCCAGTCGACATGTAAATCAAAGTCCTCAGCCTTCGAGGCAAAGATTTGACTGGCAAAACGGAAGCGTTTGTTGATCTGGGCGTTAACATTGAGTCCCATGCGGGTGCCCGACCAGCTGCCCTTGTTGTCGTGACCGATATTTTCCTCTCCGTTAAAAGGAATTTCGCTATCGGTGAGACTGTAGTTGGTGCTGGCGAAACCACCGATACTGATGCGATCCGCCCAGCTTACCGCCAGGGCCTGGCTGCTCATTGCGGCACAGCATACGAGTAGCGCGGCGGTTGGTGCCTTAATCCGTTTCATGCCTGTTTGCTCCTTTGCTTCGGGCGGGTTGTTCGTGTGTTTTTTCTGTTATGGACTGCCCGTATAAACGTGCCTATCGACAATAGATACGGGTAGCTTTAATGGGGATTCCAGTTTATTCGCAGGGATATCACTGGTTTTAGAAACACGCTCCCTAGAAGCCCCCTTAATGCGGTGATTAAAAGAACGAATTTCCGGGGGTGAGAATTACGCATAGAATAGTGGCGCATAGATGACTATCTCGCAGGTGGGGCGAGTTCTGTCTCCCCCCTGCAGCCGAAAATACACAGGAGACAGGCCGATGGCTGTGGCAACCAACCAGACTATCCTGGTGGTCGGTGGTGGAATCTCTGGACTGACGGCGGCCCTGGAAGCGGCCGAGTGCGGCAAAGACGTCATCCTGATCGAAAAGAATCCTTCCCTGGGCGGGCGTATCAGCCAGCTCTACAAGTATTTTCCCAAGCTGTGCCATCCCTCCTGCGGGCTGGAGATCAACCTGCGCCGCCTCAAGGGCAATCGCAACGTGCGGGTGATGACCCTGACTGAGGTCAGCGCCGTCTCCGGCGAGACCGGCAACTACAGCGTCACCCTCAAGCGCAGTCCGCGTTACGTCAACGACAGGTGCACCGCCTGTGGTGAATGCGGCAAGGTGGTGGAAGCGGATTTCGATGATGAATTCCACTATGGCATGAAGCAGCGCAAGGGTGCCTATCTGCCCTTCAGTATGGCTTATCCGCAGCGCTATGTGCTGGACCCGTGCATCATCGGCAGCGACGACGCCGACAAGGCCAAGGCCGCCTGCCCCATGGACGCCATCGATCTCGACATGCAGGAAGAGACCCTGGAGCTGAACATCGGCGCCATCATCTGGGCCACCGGCTGGCGTCCGTATGATGCCAACAAGATCCAGCCCTACGGCTACGACCGTTTCGACAACGTCATCACCAACGTCGAGTTCGAGCGCATGCTCGATCCCTTCGGCCCCACCGGCGGCAAGATCCTGCGCCCCTCCGATGGCAAGGAGGCCAGGGACATCGCCTTCATCCAGTGCGCCGGCTCGCGTGATGAGAACCACCTCAAGCACTGTTCGCGTATCTGCTGCATGGCCAGCCTCAAGCAGGCCACCTACGTGCGCGAGCAGTATGGTGACGAGGGCAAGTCCTCCATCTATTACATCGACATCCGCGCCATCGACCGCCTCGACAACTTCTTCGCCAAGGTCAAGGCCGACGAGACGGTGAGCTTCATCAAGTCCAAGGTGGCCTCCATCACCGAGGACAAGGCCAGCGGCAACCCGGTGCTGCACGGTGTCAACGTCGAGGGTTATCACCGCTACAGCAACCCGCACGAGTTGGTGGTGCTGGCTATCGGCATGGAGCCCAGCGTGAGCAGGGATGAGTTCCCGGTGGACGTGGTCATCGACGACAACGGCTTCGTCGAGGCCGATGAATCCAATGGTGCCATCTTCGCCGCCGGCTGCACGGCCGATGCGCTGGACGTCAACCGCGCGGTGCAGAACGCCACCGCCAGCGCCCTGCGCGCCATCCAGGTGATCAATCGAGTTGCGGCTCAAGAAGCGGCTTCCGGGGCGGAGGGATAAGACATGGCAGACGAAAAGCTTCCTGTAGAAAAGTTTCCTATTGAAAAGAAAGTCGGCGCCTACATCTGCAAGGGCTGTGGTCTGGGTGAGCGCCTCGAAGGCGCGCAGCTGACGATGATTGCCGAGCGTGACGCCAAGGCCCATATCGTGCGTGAACATGACTTCCTCTGTTCCGAGGAAGGCGTGAAGATGATCCAGGACGATATCGACAACGAGGGCGTCAACTGCGTCGCCATCTGCGCCTGCTCGCGGCGTGCCAAGACCGAGGCCTTCCGCTTTGAGGGTGTGGCCATGTCTCGTGGCAACCTGCGCGAGGGAGTAATCTGGGTGCGCCCGGACACCGATGAGGCGCGCGAGACCACCGAGGAAATGGCCGCCGATTACGTGCGAATGGCAGTGTGGGAGACGAAATTCATGAGCCCACCCGTAGGCAACGAAGAGGCCGCCTGTCAGCGCGACATCCTCGTCGTTGGCGGCGGCGTCAGTGGCCTGACCGCGGCATTGGAGACCGCCAGGGCTGGCTATCCCGTGACCCTGGTAGAGAAGACCGGCCAGCTCGGCGGCAAGGCCGGTCAGGCATGGAAGGCGGTACCCGACCGCGCACCCTACAAGGATCCGGTGGACACCGGGGTGGCGGAGCTGATCACCGCCTGCGAGGCCGACGACAACATCACCATCCACCTCAATGCCACCCTGACCAAGACCGCCGGCGCGCCGGGCCGCTTCGAGGCCGACATCAGCGTCGAGAGCGGTACCACGGTGACGGCCAGGTTCGGCGCCATCGTGCAGGCCTCCGGCTACGAGGACTTCGACGCCAACAAGCTGTCGGGTCTGGGCTACGGCAAGACGCCGGACGTGGTCACCCAACAGGAATTGGAGGCCCTCGCCAGGGCCGCCGGCGGCGGGCCTATCAAGCGCCCCTCCGACGGCAAAGAGGTGAAGAGTGTGGCCTTCATCCAGTGCGCCGGGCAGCGCAGCAACAAGGAAGGCCTGCTGTCCTACTGTTCCGGCCACTGCTGTGCCACCTCCATCAAGCAGGCCATGTACTTCAAGGACCAGAACCCGGATATCGACACCAACGTCCTGTATCGCGACCTGCGCACCCCCGGCGCCGGCGGCGAGGACTTCTACCGCAGCGGCCAGGAGAAGGGCGTGACCTTCACCAAGGCC
This sequence comes from uncultured Gammaproteobacteria bacterium, assembly GCA_913009875.1. GTDB lineage: Bacteria > Pseudomonadota > Gammaproteobacteria > SZUA-152 > SZUA-152 > DRQN01. The sequence continues at coordinate 14,508 of CAJVYS010000055.1, forward strand.
TGTGTTGATGGCGTCGAGGTGGCGGGTGATGGTCTCAAGGTCAAGTTCGAGGACCTGATCCTCGACCAGGACAGCGAAGAGAACGTCGATCTGGTGGTGCTGGCGGTGGGCCAAGTGCCCAACTCCGGCGTCAACATCGACGCCGTGCCGCTGGAGGCCGAGGAAGGAAGCGAAGAGGGCATCGAGGCCAAGCCGGCCGAGGTGCATGTACCGCTGGAATCCATTCTCAACCTGGATTATCGCCAGGGGCCGGACCTGCCGCAGCTGGTCGACGGCTTCACTGACTCGCACTTCATCTGCTTTCCCTACGAGACGCGCCGCACCGGTATCTATGCCACCGGCCCGGTGCGCCGGCCTATGGACATCATCTCTGCCCGCGAGGACGCCACCGGCGCGGCCCTGAAGGCCATCCAGGCGGTGGAGAACGCCGCCGTCGGTCGCGCCGCACATCCGCGCTCAGGTGATCTTTCCTTCCCGCAGTTCCGCAAGGAGGGCTGCACCCAGTGCAAACGCTGCACGGTGGAATGTCCCTTCGGCGCCATCAACGAGGAAGACGGCTATCCGCAGTTCAACGAGTCGCGCTGCCGTCGTTGCGGCACCTGCATGGGCGCCTGCCCGGTGCGTGTTATCTCCTTCGAGAACTACTCGGTGGATACGGTTGGCCAGCAGTTGAAGAATATCGATATCCCCGATGAGTTCGACGAGAAGCCGCGCATCCTGGTGCTGGCCTGCGAGAACGATGCCTATCCTGCGTTAGACATGGCTGGGATGAATAACATCGAATACAGTGCCTTCGCGCGTATCATCCCGGTGCGCTGCCTGGGCTCGGTGAACCTGATCTGGATTACTGACGCCCTCAACAGCGGTTACGACGGCATCATCCTCATGGGCTGCCAGAAGGGCGAGAACTACCAGTGTCACTTCGTGCGCGGCTCGGAAATGGCCTATCAGCGCATGAGTAAGGTGGACGACACCTTGCAGAGTTTGTCGCTGGAGCCGGAGCGTGTGGCGACCTACGAGGTCGCCATCACCGACATCGAGCGCGCCCCGCAGCTGATCAACGAGATGGCCGAGACCATCGAGCGTATCGGCATGAGCCCGTTCAAGTTCTAGGAGGAAGACATGAGTGATATGGGTAGCGTCGCTATCGAGAAGTATCGCAACAACAATTATCGCAACAACTTTCTTCACGAAGTTGAAGCCCATGTGGAAGGCGGCGAATGGGTGAAGATGTGCATGCAGTGCGGCGTCTGTGCCGGTTCCTGCCCGCTGGGTCCGCACTGGGCACATCCGCCGCAGGAGATCTTCATGATGATCCGCGCCGGCAAGCGCGAAGAGGTGCTCACCTCCGATTCCATGTGGATGTGCACCTCCTGCTACAACTGCATCGTGCGCTGCCCGCGCGGCTTGCCCATCACCCACATCATGCACGGCCTGGCGCACTATGCGCACCGTCTCGGCCTGGCGCCGGAAAAGCAGCCCACGCGCGAGTTCGCCAAGCTGTTCTGGGACAACATCACCAAGAACGGTCGCGCCAATGAATTGAAAATGGGCCTGTCCCTGTACTTCAAGGATGGCTTCGGCAGCGGCGTCAAGGAGGCGATGAAGAACAAGGCCCTGGGTCAGGCGATGATGAAGACCAAGCGCATGAACCCGATGGAATTCTTCGGCGGCCACGGTGTGAAGGACAAGAGTGGCCTGCACGCCATGCTCGCCAAGGCGCGCGAGATCGAAGACGCCAAGTTCGAGCAAGGGAAATAAGGAGAAAACAATGGCCAAGAAAGAATATTCCTTCTATCCCGGCTGCTCCTCGCAGAAGGGCGCCTCGGCCTCCAACCTGCAGACCTCGGTGGACGCCATGTGCGACGCGCTGGACATCCAGCTCAATGAGATCCCGGACTGGAACTGCTGCTCCGCCTCTATCGGCTACGGCGAAGGCGGCGAGCTGCCGCGCATCGCCCTCAGCGCGCGCAATCTGGCCCTGTCCGAACAGCACAACCCGGGCCAGGACCTGGTCGCCACCTGTGCTGCCTGCTGGTTGGCCACGCGCGAGGCCAGCGAACGCCTGCGCGGTAGTGATCAGCTGATGGCCGAGACCAACCAGGCCCTGGCCGCCGCCGGTCTCAATCTTGAACCGGCCAAGCCCCAGCGGGTGCGGCACATGGTTGAGGTGCTGATTGAGGATTTCGGTTTCGAGGCCCTCGGCGAAAAGGTACAGAAGCCGCTAGAGGGTATCAAGATCGCCAGCTACATCGGCTGTCAGACCAACCGCCCCTTCGGCATCGACGGCGAGTCCTTTGAAAACCCGGTGTACCTCGACAAGCTGGTGGACACCCTGGGCGGCGACACCATCCCGGATTATGAAACGAAGGTGCAATGCTGCGGTGGTGCACTGATGTTTTCCGAGCCGGAAAAGAGCCAGGAACTGGTCAAGGGCATTCTGGAGGCCGCTCACGACAACGGTGCCGATATGATCGTCACCCCCTGTCCGCTGTGCCAGATGAACACCGAGGTGTATCAGGATCAGATCAACGCCAAACACGGCACCAGCTTCAACATGCCGGTGGTCTACTACAGCCAACTGATGAGTGTCGCCTACGGCAAGAGCGCCGGCGAGGCCGGCCTGGACGGGCAGATCATCAAGGCCAGGAAGCTGGAGAATATTGCCGGGAAGTAACGTTCCGGTTTCAGGTAACCGGGAAAGGCGCTGCTTCGGTGGCGCCTTTTTCGTTTGAGGGCGAGGAACACGATGCCATGCAATTTAACGCAGAGGGCGCAGAGACGCAGAGAACGCAAAGAAAAGATTAAATGAGAAAGTCCCGTCATTCCGGGCGGAGCGAAGACCCGGAATCCAGATTCTCGCACAAGCCTCCTGGATTCCGGCCTTCACCGGAATGACGACGGGTAATTTTTCCTCTTCAAAAATCTTTGCGTCCTCTGCGTCTCTGCGCCCTCTGCGTTGAGATCTCATGGTCAGAGCAAACCTCCACACCATGCTATGATCATCGCCCCATCCCCAGACCGCCGCCTGCCGTGAGACGACTCTACAGCGCCATCCTCTATCTCTTGTTACCTGCGGTGCTCGGCCGCCTGGCCTGGCGTGGCCTGCGCAATCGCGGTTACTGGTATCGCTGGGGCGAGCGTTTCGGCTTCTTTGCCGTCCCCGAGCTGCGCGACCCCATCTGGGTACACGCGGTCTCCGTGGGCGAGACGCTGGCGGCGGCGCCGCTGATCCGCGAGCTGCTGGCGCGCTATCCGCAGCGATCGCTGGTGATCACCACCACCACACCCACCGGTTCGGAGCGGGTGCAGGCCCTGTTCGGTGAGCAGTTCATCGGCCAGCCCGATGGACGCGTGTTTCACGTTTATTTCCCCTACGACCTGCCCGGCACGGTGCGCCGTTTCCTCGACAAGACTCGCCCCAGCCTGGCGCTGGTGATGGAGACCGAGTTGTGGCCCAACCTGTTCCGCCAGTGCGCGCAGCGGAACATTCCCGTGCTGATCACCAACGCCCGCCTGTCGGCGCGCAGCGCCAAGGGTTATGGCAAGTTGGGTGCTTTGGTGCGAGATACATTGGGCGATATCAATCTGATCGCCGCACAGGGTGAGGGCGATGCCGCGCGTTTCCGCGAACTGGGTGCGCCCAGCGACAGGGTGGCGGTGATGGGTAACCTCAAGTTTGACCAGCGCATCCCCGGGGATCTCGAAGACCGCGCCGAGGTGCTGCGCCGCGAGCTGGGTGCTTCGCGCCCGGTGTGGGTCGCTGCCAGTACCCACGAAGGCGAGGACGAGCAGGTGCTGGACGCTTTCGCGCGGCTGCGCGAGACGCAGCCCGATGCCCTGTTGCTACTGGTGCCGCGTCACCCCGAACGCTTCGCACGCGTGGCGGCCCTGGCCCGCAAGCGGGGTCATGCGGTCGTGCTGCGCAGTGAGGGCCGGCCCTGCGATGCGCAGACTGCCGTCTTTGTTGGCGACACCCTGGGTGAGCTGCTGTTGTTCTATGCGGTGGCGGACGTGGCCTTCGTCGCTGGCAGTCTGGTGCCGGTGGGTGGGCACAACATGCTGGAACCGGCGGCGCTGGGCGTGCCGGCCGTGTTCGGGCCGCATCTGTTCAATTTCAGCGACATCAGCCGTGACCTGCTGGAGGCCGGTGCCGCACGGCGGATTGAAAACAGCGAACAGCTGGCGGTGGTGGTTGGCGAACTGCTGGGTGATGCGGCGCTGCGGGCCGAGATGGGCGAGGCCGGGCGCAGGCTGGTGGAAGCGAATCGCGGTGCATTGGAGCGGCTGCTGAGGTTATTGAGGGATTACCTCTGACGTAACGATTGTTTTTCACCACAGAGGCACGGAGGACACAGAGAAAAATCAAAAACGGATAACCGCTAAGGACGCAAAGGATCGCAAAGAGAAAAAATTGGAAGCTTTGCGTTCCTTTGCGTCCTTAGCGGTAAAAATTTGATTTGAAATTATCCTGAAAGGTTTCTCTGTGTCCTCCGTGCCTCTGTGGTGAAAAATTCAATCGTAGAAAGGCGGCTCGCCCGGCGGCCGGGTCTTGAAGCGCCGGTGCAGCCATAAATATTGCTCTGGGGCCTTGCGTACCTGTTCCTCGATGATAGCATTGATGCGCGTAGCGTCTGCCACGTCATCGCCGCTGGGAAAGTCCTCCAGCGGCGGGCGGATGATCAGCCGGTAGCCCTTGTTGCCCTCTGTGTGCTGGGAAAAGAACGGCAGCACCGGTGCACCCGAGACCTTGGCCAGCTTGGAGGTCATTACCAGGCTGGATGTCTGGATGCCGAAAAAGGGCGCGAATACACTGCTGCGAGTGCCAAAATCCTGATCCGGCGCATACCACACCACCTTTCCCTCGCGCAGGGTACGGATCATGTGGCGCATGTCCCTGCGCTCGATCAGCCCTTCGAGATGGGTCTCCCGCGATTGCTTGATGATGGCCTCGAACAGCGGGTTGTCGTGCCGGCGATACATGGCATAGCAGGGGTGAAACAGGGTCATCAGCCGGCCGCTGATCTCCAGGCTGGTGAAATGGGCCCCCAGCAGCAGCACACCCTTGCCCTGCTTCAGAGCCTGCTGCAGATGCTCCATGCCCTCGATTTCCACCAGCGGTGCAAGCACTGCGTCTTTCCCCCACCAGGCCAGGGCGGTCTCCGGAATGGCGATGCCGGCGGCGCGAAAGGTGCGCTTGACTAATGCCTTTTGCGCCCCGACATCCAGTTCGGGGAAGCAGCGCGCAATGTTTGTTTCGGTAATGCGGCGGCGGCGTTTGCCCAGGTGGTAGAGTAGTCCACCCAGGCTTGCGCCGATGCGCACCTGCCAGCGGTAAGGGAAGAGGATCAGCAGCCGCAGCAGGCCGAGGGCAAGCCAGGTGCCCCAGTAGCGCGGGGCGAGAAAGCGTGATGGCTGGAAGTCGGAAGGGGTCACGGGCGCCGGGCTCGGTCTCAGTGTAGAAGGAAAAGGCAATTATGCCATGACGTGCCGGTGGCTACAGTTGAACCTGAATCCGTACCTTCATGGCGGCGCATAGCACAAGCTCTTGATTCCACAGCACTTCCAAAAAATGCCCGCTTAACCTATGGGTTAATAAGAATTTTTGAAAGCACTGTGAAACCAATATCTCGCCTAAGAGCGTCTACTTTTGGTGCACTCTGCATCCGCCCTGAAGGCACGGATTCAGGTTGAAGGCTTTATCAGATTAGACAGTATCTAATTCCGAAGGTATAATTTAGACACGTTCTAACCTTGTGCCGTGACAGTGACTGCGGCGTTCATTACGTCAACCAAAGGAGCTACTGATGACACGTTTATCCAAGAGTATTTCCCGGGCCGCCGTTGGCCTTGCCCTGGGCGGCGCCTCCGTCGCTGCGTTCGCCTTTCAGCCGTTGCCGGAGAAGGCCCCGGAGCCGGCCGACAACCCCGGCACGGCGGCCAAGATCGAGCTGGGCAAGCAGCTGTACTTTGATCCCCGTTTGTCGCTGGACGGTACTGTGTCCTGCAATTCCTGCCACAACGTGATGGCCTCGGGTACCGACAACAAGGCCACCTCTGCTGGCGTCGCCGGCAAGCACGGCGGTCGTTCTGCGCCGACGGTGTGGAACTCCGCGTTTCTGAGCGTGCAGTTCTGGGACGGTCGGGCCAATACCTTGGAGGACCAAGCCAAGGGGCCGATTCTCAATCCGGTGGAAATGGCTATGCCCAGCGAAAAGGCTGTGATTGAGCGTCTGCAACAGATCCCGGGCTATGTGAGCCAGTTCCAGGAGGTGTTTGGCAAGAACGGCCTGACCTATGACAATCTGGCCAAGGCCATCGGTGCCTTCGAGCGTGTTTTGATTACGCCCAATGGCCCGTTGGATCGTTACCTGAAGGGCGACAAGTCTGCCCTGTCGACGGCCGCTAAGCGTGGCATGAAGACCTTTGAGGAAGTCGGTTGCGTTGCTTGCCATAATGGCGCCAATTTTTCCGGGCCTTCCCTGCCCGTGGGTCAGGGTTTCTACCAGCGCTTCCCCAGCTTCAGCAGCCAGTATGACAGCAAGTACCGGCTGACGGCCGATGAAGGCCGCTATGAAGCGACGAAGAAAGAGGCCGACAAGCACATGTGGCGCGTACCGACCCTGCGCAACGTGGCCCTGACCGCGCCCTATTTCCACAATGGCGCGGTGAAGACCCTGGACGAGGCGGTGCGGGTGATGGCCAAGGCCCAGCTCAGCAAGGATCTGACGGAGCAGCAGGTGACGGACATCGTCGCCTTCCTCAACAGTCTTACCGGCGAATTCCCGCAGATCGCCATGCCGCGTCTGCCGGACACGCCGAACAGTTCGCTGGTGGACTGATCCGGCATTAACGATGACCGGGTGGTCCCTGTCATGAATACGAAAGGGGGTGCAGATTGCACCTCCTTTTTTATATGTCCCAGGTTAATTTTTCATCGCAGAGAGCACGAAGATATTTATTACTACCGAAAACCGTGCATAAACCCAAGTGATGTTGTTCGTAGGGTGGGCATTGCCCACCATCGTTGCTTGGGTGGAATGCCCCGGTGGGCGGTGTCCACCCTACGTCAGGAAGGTGTGTCAGGGCTGGCCGGGTATGCCGTCTTCCAACCACTGATTGATCTGCACCAGGTCATCGTAACTCAGCATACCGGCGGCATCCTTCAGGGCCAGGCTGCCGATGATGTAGTCGTAGCGGGACTGGGCATAGTCGCGCTGGGCGCGGAACAGCTCGCGGCGGGCATTGAGTACGTCAACGCTGGTGCGGGTGCCGACCTCGTAGCCGGCCTCGGTGGCGTCGAGGGCGCTCTGGTTGGATACGACCGCCTGCTTGAGGGCCTGCACGCGCACGATGCTGGCGGTGACGCCGCGATAGGCGGTGCGGGTGCTGGCCTCGGTGGCGCGGTGCTGTTGTTCGAGTTTCTGCCGGGCGGCGTCGTGCTGATGCCGGCTCTGGCGCACGGCGGCGGAGGTGCCCCCGCCGCTATAGATGGGCAGGTTGAACTGTAGCCCGATGCTGTTGCTGGTGATGGTGTCGACGAAGCTGCCGCCTTGGGAATAATTGTGTGTCAGGGCCAAGTCCAGGGTGGGTTGGTGGCCGCTGCGGCTGCGCTTGACCTGCAAGGCGGCCAGCTGACTGCTGAGACGCGCTACACGCAGGGCCAGGTTTTGCTCCAGCGCCAGCTTGTTCCAGGCGTTGGGGTCCGCCGGCTCGGGTGCGGGCAGGGGGGTCTGCTTGCGCAGCGTGGCCGGCTGCTGGAGGTACTGTCCGGTGATTTCACGCAGGACTTCGCGCCGGTCATCGAGGCGGAACTGTGCCTCGATCTCCTGGGCGTTGACCAGGTCATAGCGTGCCTGGGCCTCGTGGACGTCGGTGATGGCGGTGAGACCCACCTCGAAGCGCTGCCGTGTCTGCTCCAGCTGGCGTGCGATGGCCTCTTTTTCGGCACGTGAGAAGTGCAGATTGTCCTGGGCGGCGAGGACATCGAAATAGGCCTGAGCCAGGCGCAGCACCAATCCTTGCTCGGCCGCCTGGTATTCGGTCTCGGCCTGGAGGATGCGAGTGTCGGCTTCGTCGAGTTGCAGGAAATTGTCGCGGCGATAAAGGGTTTGGCGCAGCTCGAGCCGGTAGCCGTAGTTGTTGTAACTGGTCTTCTTGTCGAAGATGGGGTTGAGATAGGTGGTGTCGTCCATATTGCGGGAGGCGTTCACGCTAGATCGGAAGAGCACACGTCTGAACTCCAGTCACACTGATATATCTCGTATGCCGTCTTCTGCTTGAAAAAAAAAAAAAAAACAGAAAAGAGAGACTATCTACTAATAACGCTAATTAAAAGTAAAGACACAAGTACTGTCTAAATGAGATACAGCGCGGTGTCTAGAGA
>CAJVYS010000056.1 GCA_913009875.1 uncultured Gammaproteobacteria bacterium
GGGCATGTCCATGAGACAGGGAGCATGGATGAGTGATAGGAGTGATGAGATAGAAGTTCGTGGTATTTTTTTACCCTAATGTGATACATTGGGAAAGATGAGTTGTTTATTTTATTTTTTTTTTTCAAGCAGAAGACGGCATACGAGATATATCAGTGTGACTGGAGTTCAGACGTGTGCTCTTCCGATCTAGGGAGATCGGTAACGATATACCCTCACAAAGACTGGACTGGGATAATCGTTTTCAATACAGTTTAGGTCTTCTGAATCTGTCGGCGAGCTTTCGCATGTCGCAGCGTAGTGAAGGGGTTCCAGTGAAATCACTTTACTTTCAGGCTACCCGCGGCTTTTGATGTGGGGTAGTATGCACTGACAATAATTATCGGGTTTTGATTTAATGACGATGGAGGGAGGCTCTATGTACAAGTCGGCACTTATTGGCTTGCTGAGTATGTTGGCTGCTATGGTGCTGCCGCAGGCGGCCCAGGCGGAATACGCCGATGTGGTTATGAATAACTACTCGGATGCAGCAGGTATGCGACCCGTGGTATTCCCACACTGGTATCACCGAATTCGTTTTCGTTGCAAGGTATGCCATGCGGATCTCGGCTTCAAGTTCAAGGCGGGTGGTAATAAGATCACCATGGCCAAGATCATCGATGGTCAGTTCTGTGGCGCCTGCCACAATGGTGAAATTTCCTGGTCCGTTGAGAACTGCGGGATGTGCCACTCAGGTCTTTCCGGTACGCCGACCCAGATTCATGGCAGTACTGTTCAACGGTTGGTTGCGCCGACTTATAAAAAGTTAGGCAAATAAGAAGTAAGCTAACAACGAAGGGTTATTACAATGAAAATGAAACAATTCTTCTTGGGGGTTGTGGCTTTGAGCGTGTTGCCGGTCGTTGCTATTCAGGTAGAGGCCGCTCAGCCGCCACTAAAAGAAGTGAAGGCCGCAAAAGGCCATGTGAGTACGGCAAATACCTTTAACCGCTTGATGAAAAAGCCCAAGGCCAAAAACCTGCCTCCCGCAGAGGACGGTATTCACGACGCTGATAACGACAATACACATGTTCTGCAGCCGCCAAAGATCGCCTATGATGGCCTTCCAACAACGCCATTCGGCAACTATGTGGACTGGGTGAAGGCGCTGGACACCAATCTTCTGCAGCCTCGTTATGATCGTTTTGATCCTACTATTGAGCCCTTGGTGATGGATCTGGATATTGTCCGCGAGGTGAAGTCGACGGTGCCGGATGTGGTGTTTCCGCATAAGCCGCATACCCAGTGGCTGCATTGTTCGAACTGTCATCCGAAGATCTTTATACCGCAGCGTAAGGCAAATGTGATGAATATGTCCGGTATCCTGCTGGGCCAGCAGTGCGGCGTGTGCCACGGCAAGGTGGCATTCCCGGTGACCACGCAGTCATGTACCAAGTGTCATTCCAAGCCTAAACCGGCTGACTGGAAGCCGCCGCAGAGTGAGACAAGCCTAAAGGATCCTTGGCGTTAACCGATCCCATGTATGATGGGGTGGAATGACCAAGTATTGAGGTAGGCATTAGCGGCGCGAACTTTTTGTTCGCGCCGTTTCTCTAATATGCATGGCACTGCTTGTTCATTTTCGCTTCTGTGCTTATTCGGTTCATACGGCTGGCGGGTATCGTGAATATGTTGAATTCATCTATCAAAACCATTTCAATTCTCGTGTTTCTTTCTGCGTTTGGTCTCTGGGGCTGCGTTGCCAATGAAACACGGACATCGCCAGTACCCGTAGATGATGCGGTGCAGGCTGAAACAAAGGCCATTGCCGAGGCGACGGAAGATTCGGCCTCCACGGCGGCACAGGGTTCTCAGGTCGAGAAGCCTGATGCCGCATCCGTTGAGACAATGCCGGCGAAAGAGGCCCGTGACCCTGCGATTTCTGTGGAATCCATGCCGGCCGCTTCGCCCGCAGTGACGGCGGTTACCACTACTGAGGTCGCAACCGATAAAGAACCTGGAAAAGTCGTATCGGCTGCTCCCGCCATAAGCGTCAAGCCGATGAATGCCGGGCCCGGGCAGCATGTTGTTACCCTGGCTAAGAAAGATCCGAGCCATCCTGCCTACGGCAAGGGGCATGCGATGGGGTTCAGTGTTGATGGTGTGCCGGGGAAGTCGATTATTCTCGAGCGCGGCAAGACATACACGTTTGTGATCAAGACGGATCCCAGGCATGACGTCTATCTTTCCAGCAAGGAAATAGGCTGGGGCAGTGCTCCGGTTGTTGAGGGCGTACAAGGGGCTAATACGTATAAAGGCACGATGACGTTTACCCCCGGCAAAAATACCCCGGACAAGGTTTATTACGCCTGCCGGAATCACCCGTATATGGGGGCAACTCTGTATATCGTGGAGCCCGGTGAGACCGTCGAGATCGAGGCGGTGACAGCAACGACCGCCCCCCAAAAGACGCAGGTGTCGGAGGCAAAGGTCAAGCAAAAGCTGATGTTTGCGGACATGATGATCAATGGTAAAGGCGCCAAAAGAGTGCTTGCCAGCAATAATGGGGAGGCCAAGCGGTTGCTCGCTTCCGCCAAGAAAGATTTGGCCGCCAGCCGGGAAAAGCTGCTTGCCGGGGCGCTGCCCGAGGCCCTGACCCTGGCCGACCAGGTGGTAAAGGGCGTCGGTGCGGCATCGAAAATGGTGCCCAGTGAAGATGCGATCGCGCAACTTTCACAACGTCATGACGAACTCTTGCATGAAATCGAGGATTTCGAGGCGTCTTATGACAGTAATTACGCTCGCATGGCCAAAGCCGGGGGCGTTCCCAAGGACATTGGTTATGATAAGGCCCGTGTTGCCAGCCTGAAGGCGGAGGCGCAGTCTTTGGCCTCGAAAGGTGACTATGCAAAGGCCAATGCGAAGCTTGAGCAGGCTCAGGCTATTGTTACCCGGGGGCTGCACAAGATGCTGGACTCCAAGACCCTGGTTTATGAGCTGAAATTTGATTCCCCGGCCGATGAATACGAATACGAGCTGAAGCGGTTTACCGGGTATGAGGAATTGATACCGGTGGCCGTTGAAATGAAAAAACCTGCGGCCGGTGCCTTGAAACTGATGGACAGCTTCCTTGACAAGGCGCGCAAACGTCGCGATGAGGCAAAGGCAAAAGCCACAGAAGGTGACTATGGCGCCGCTTTGGGCATGCTGCAGCAGGCGACGAAAACCGTCCGTCGTGCTCTGCGTATGGTGGGCGTGTCACAATGATTTTACTGGCTTCTATAAGGCCGTTGACAAGGTGGCCTGGGTGCGCATGAGGGAGATGTCCGCTTGAGCGGGGCAATTAAATGACGGGTATGACCAGGATCTTTTTTGACAAGACATTGGCGGTGAAACGTTTGTTCACGGGTGCCGTGCTTCTGCTGACGGCTGTGGTCCCTGGCCTGCTGTCTGCTGAAGAGGGGGGTGGGCACTACCAGTTGCATGGTGATGTGGTTTCGATACCGGAGGATGGCATTCATGATCCCGAGAATGATGCCGTCAACACCCTGCAGCCGCCAGCTGATGCAATGAAGGACTTTCCGCGAGATGCGCGAGGCACCATTAACTGGGTTGAGACGCTTGACCGCGGCCTGATTGCCCCTCGTACAGGGCTGACGGGTAGTGAAAAGATGCACTCAGTGGATTTTGATGTGATTTTTAAAAATACGGCGTCAATGCCCTATGTGCGTTTCCCCCATTTACCGCATACCCAGTGGCTGACCTGCAAGAATTGTCATCCGGCCATCTTTTTGCCTCAGCGGGGCGGAAATTTTGTGACCATGGCGGCAATTATGGAGGGTGAGTATTGCGGTGTTTGCCATGGCAAGGTCGCCTTTCCACCAATGGAGTGTAATCGATGCCACAGCGTCGCCCGGGAAAATGTCGGGTTGCGCTGATCTCGCGGCTATCCCGTATTCTGTTACTGAGTGCAACTATCGTGCTGATTGTTGGATGCAGTATCGCCGAACTTGAAAGGGTGGCAACGGAAGGTGGATCCTTTGACTCCAGCCAGCCGATAGCCTCTCAGGCGAAAACCGGCACCAGCCCACTTCAGACAGGCTCCGGGTTGTTGACTGTCGAGTCGGTCATTATGCGTGGCCAACAGGATGTGCAAGGGACCGCTGGGCAGTTCCGGCGTCTGGCAGTGGGTGCCGTCGAAGAGGTGGCTTTGCGGCAGCCTGTTGCCGTTGGCGGGGTCGACAATATCCTTTATATCGTCGACGCGACACTGAAGATCGTCTTTCAATATGATCTGACGGCCAAGCTGTTTCGTCCCATCAGGGAAATCGCAGAGCACTTTACGGGTGACCCCGGCAGTATTTTCGTTGCCAAAGACCATTCTTTTTATATCGTGGATACGCTGGGCAAGCAGGTGCTGCATTTTGCCGAGGATGGCAGCCTGCTGACGCGCTTTCAGGATCTGGCAAACCTGTCCCGGCCGATGGACGTGACGGTTGATGAGTTGACGGGTAACGTCTTTGTGGCTGATGGTTCATTCAGCCATGTTGTTGTCTTTAATTCATTCGGCAGGGCAACGAGGGTGCTGGGGCGGCGCGGTTCCGGTCCAGGGCGCTTTCGCGCCATTACCGCTCTGGCTGTCGGCTCGGACGGGCTCTATATCTTTGACCGCATGGAGATGCCGCCGGTTCAGGTGCTGACCTGGGATGGCACTTTCCGTTACGCCTTTGGTGAAGATGCGTTGATATACCCGATCGCCGCGGCAGTTGATCGCGATCAGCGGGTTTATGTCAGCGATCAGTCTGACGACACTCTTCGGATATTCCAGGATGGCACTCTGCTGATGACATTCGGGGGTGCGGGCTCGTCGCCAGGGCGCTTCCGAACAGCGTCCGGGCTATGGGTTAATGGTGACCGCCTATACGTTGCGGATAGCCTTAATCGGCGGGTCCAGGTACTGCGAATTAATCCAAATGCGGCAATACCTGCGGCGAGCGGAAGGTAATACGCGTATGCATCGACTGTTCCTCTTTCTGCTGCTCGCGCTGCTGATCAGTGGTTGTGCTGAAACCCGGCAGGTTATGCGTTTTACCGAGGCTGACCGGGAGCATGTTTGGCCCTCGGCTCCGGAGCCGCCACGCTACCGCTTTGTCGGTGAGCTGACCGGGGAAGAGAACTTTGAAGCCCTGGAAAAGGACAGCGCGGCGAATCGGGTGCGTGACTTTTTCAGCGCCATTGTTGGCTTGGGTAGCAAGGCCGGTTTTCGAAATATTTTACAACGACCTCAGTCGGGGGTCGTCGACAGTGCGGGCCGCATTCTGGTGACGGACGCCTCCAGATTGGCTGTTTTTGTCTTCGACCAGGCCGCCGGAACGTTATCGGTTTGGGATCAGGCGAGCAAGACGACGAACTTTGCCTCACCCGTCGGGATCTCTGTCGCTGCAAATGGTGACATTCTCATTGCTGACGCGGAGCTGGCCGGGGTATTCCGGCTGAGTGCGCAGGGAAAACCACTGGCGGTGATCGGCCTGGGGGATCTTGCCCGGCCCACTGGACTGGCTATCGACACCTCGAGTGGCAAGATCTATGTTGCTGACACGTCAGAGCACAACATCAAGGTGTTTGCCGATGATGGTCGTTTACTCGACATCTTTGGTCGTCAGGGAACCGGTAATACAACCTTCAATGCCCCAACGCACCTGAGCTTTCGTAATGGGCAGTTGTACGTCACCGACACCTTCAATGCACGAGTGCAGGTGCTTGATCCGGAGGGACATTTCCTGCGCTCCCTGGGGGAGCGGGGACTTTATGTCGGTAATTTAGTCAGGCCAAAGGGGGTTGCTACGGACTCGGATGAGAATATCTATGTGATTGAGTCTTTTCATGATTACTTGCTAGTATACGACTCCAATGGTCAGTTTTTACTGCCTATCGGTGGCACGGGGTCGGGGATCGGGCAATTTTATTTGCCTGCGGGGGTTTGGACCGATAGCCACGACCGGATTTATGTCGCTGATATGTTTAACGGGCGGATCGTGGTACTGCAGTATCTGACAGGAAATAAACAGGATCTCTAAGATCTTCCCGGCGCAGTCCTGCGGACGGGGCAAGGCGGTTCCGAGGGATGACATGACACAGTTTAACACTAGGTTATACGCCACGCGGCGCATTGTTCTTGTCTTGTTTGCCGTCTTCCTGGGGGTAGAAAATGCCGCCGCAGGCGCCTTGCCCAGCAGCCGCGTTTCCGATATTCGTAACACCAAGCACAATCTCTCGGCGAATCCGAGTGACGTCAGCCGCAATGTGCAGGCAGGCGACAATCGCGAGATCTGTGTCTTCTGCCATACGCCTCATGCGGCGAATCCCAGCCAGGGACCCCTGTGGAACCGTCAGCTTTCCTCGGCGACTTATGACACTTACAACAGCGGGTCGCTGGATGCGACAGGTGAAGGCATTGCTCTGGATCAGCCGAACGGGATCTCCAAGCTTTGCCTGTCCTGTCACGACGGCACCATCGCGATCGGTTCGGTGCGTGTGCTGAACGGGGCCTGGGCAACGGGCGCCATTGCCATGACTGGCACCAACAGCGACGGCACCATGCCGGATGGCAGCGTAGGTGCGGAGTCCGGGTATACGCGGCGTCTGGGTACCGACCTGACCAATGACCACCCTATTTCCTTTACCTATGATACGGCACTGGCGCAGCGGGACGGTGAACTGCGCGATCCGGCCAATGAACCCCATATCGGCAATCGCAGTTCGGGCAATGCGCCACATGTCCCGCTGGAAAATGATCAGGTGCAGTGCAACAGCTGCCACGACCCGCACATCCGTGATGCCGGTGATCCCACAAAGAGCATTAAATTTCTGCGTCTGAACCGCTTCCAGAAGGTCTCGCCCTTGACGGACACCTTCAACGAAACCAACGACATTATCTGTCTGGCCTGCCATGAAAAGGCTGGTTGGGTGGGTTCGGCGCATGCCACGGCCGAGGTGGCCAATGAGACCTATACCTCCAGTGCGGCCAATCTGCGTGAATTCCCGGCGGCGACCGAAGTCTGGGAATCGGCTTGTCTGGCCTGCCACGACACCCACACGGTATCGGGTTCACGCCGCCTGCTGCGCGAGGGCACGGATGGCCCCACCGGGGCCAGTGGCGCCAGAATCGGTGGTTCGGCGGCCATCGAAGAAACCTGTTTCGCCTGTCATTCCAGCGATGGTGGCACACTGACCTCACAGGGCATGAATACGGAAGTGCCGGATATCAAGACCGACTTCGACTTGCCCTTCCATATGCCGATTCGCAATTCCGAGCAGCTGGCGGGTTATGAGGTGCATGATATCGGGACAATCGGCACCGATTCGCAGGCGGTTGACCAGCGGGGCAAGGATTTTATTGAGTCCCAGGCAATGCTGGGCAAGGGCAACCCGAATAACCGGCATGTGGAGTGCACGGACTGCCACAATCCGCATCGTGTGGTGCGCCGTCGCCTGTTCAACGAAAGCAACGTGGGTGGTGTGATGGATGCGGCGGGAACCCACGATCACTGGAACACCCCGCATACCAACATTGCATCGGGCGTGCTGCGCGGCGCCTGGGGTGTGGAGCCGGTCTATGCCTCGAATGATTTCGATACCGGGCCGACGAGTTTCATCGTCAAGCGTGGAGACCCCGGTAACTCGGGTTCGACGGCAGTCTCCTCGCCGTATATGACACGTGAGTATCAGGTCTGCCTGAAATGTCACTCAAGCTATGCCTACGATACACCGCCGATGCTGGGCCTGAGTGCGGTGACGACGCCCCCGGGTGTTAACCACATGGTTCAGTACACCGACCAGGCGCGTGAATACAACTCGCCGGACAGCCACAAGGGCGAGTTCGGCAGTGGTGGCGGTGGCATGGGGGGTATGGGTGGTATGGGTGGCGGTTGCAGCGGCGGTGGCATGGGGGCCGATGGTGGCGCGGATCCTGCCTTCAACGACTGCAACCACCGCTCCTGGCATCCCGTGATGAACGATACCGGGCGAACGCCCAGTGTGCGCAATGCCAGTGCCAACAATTGGACTGCGCCGTTCGATACCGCGGTGGGTACGCAGACGATGTATTGTACCGATTGTCACGGCTCCAATACGCCGGCAGGGACGGTAGACCCGGACGGTCAGAGCAATGAAAACGGTGCCGTGTGGGGCCCCCACGGTTCGACCAACTACTTCCTGCTCAAGGGTGACTGGAGCGGCAACGTGCCGGGCTCGCCAGAGAATGACTTCACCAACCGTCCGGGCACCGGTGATGACGACAGCGGTGGTGATACTTCCGATCACCTCTGCTTCAAGTGCCACGAATACGAGCAATATGCCGCTACCACGGGTAGCTCGCAGGCCAGTGGTTTTTCGGGCATGGGTTGCATGTGCCTCGGTGGTATGGGAGGCATGGGGGGCATGGGAGGGGCGGGGAACTGGCACCGTGCCCACGAGGCCATCACGACCAACTTCCGCTGTAACCTGTGCCACGTCGCCGTGCCGCATGGTTGGAAGAACAAGAATTTCCTCGTCAATCTTAATGACGTGGGGCCTGAGGGCGGGCTCCCCCCTGGCACGCAGGTGCGTAATAACACTACCTCGGGCTATGTCAATGGCCCGTACTACAACCGTGCCGTACTCAAGATCACCAGTTTCGCCCGCAGCGGCAGCTGGTCAGCGGGCAATTGCGGTTCTGTCGGCGCACCGGGCAATGGCCGGGTGGGTGTGGGCTGGATGAACGGCGGTGGTATGGGCGGGATGGGTGGTATGGGCGGCGGTGGCGGAGCCTCGGAAGCCTGTAACAATGTGCCCTAGCACTCTTTCAATGTGATGTTGAATACCCGTGTTGATCCGCCGTACCAATCTCCCTCAAGCGGATTGAGATCGTGCATCGACCCCGAAGGGGGGAAATACAGGGATGTATTTCATCAAGGCGACTGGCGGATGACCTGCCGTCTGTTCATTCTTGCCGCCTTGATGGCGCTGGCCGGGGGGCTGTCTTCAGCCCAGGCGGGCCCCCAGCGTTTTGCCTTCAGCACCAATAACCTCGACGCCAGTCTGGCGCGCTACAGTGTTAATACCGAGACCGGTCAGCTGCGGTTTCTCGACTATATGCCGCTCGGTAAATCCACCCCTGAAGTCATGCTGGACCCCTCGGGGCGCTTTGTCCTCGCCACTTCCCAGTCGATCGACCGCGTCTACGTCTTCCGCCTGAACCCGGCCAACGGCGAACTCACTAAAGTGCCCGGCTCGCCATTTGAGGTCAAGGGCAGGGCGCCCTTCAGCATCGTTTTTCACCCCTCGGGGCGCTTTCTCTATATGGCACACCGCTATGCCGGTGTGGGTGCCTACACCTTTGACAGTGAGACCGGCGCGGTCACCCCGCTACCGGACTCGCCCTATCCGGCACAGAGTCATCCCCGCAGTGTGGTGCTGCATCCTTCCAGCCGTTTTCTTTACGCCATGAATGCCTATTCGAACAGCATCTCGATCTTTCGCCTGGATCAGAAAACCGGGGCGTTGACGGAGATGCCGGGTTCGCCGCTCACCGTCGGCGAGATGGGGCAGATCGACTATCTGGCTCAGCTCATGCAGGACGTGCCGGACAGCGCTGGTGGCCTGCCCTATCACATGACCCTGGATCCACAGGGACGCTTTGCCTTTGTGGTCAATGCGGCCTCTGCCAATATCAGTGTCTTTCGCCTCGATGCGGAGGATGGTCATTTGTCTGAAATCGAGGGCAGCCCCTTTTTCACCGGCTTCAATCCCTACAGCGTGACCGTGCATCCCTCCGGCCGCTTTGTCTATGTGGCAAGGCCGCGGGACAATCTGGTGGCGGTCCACGCCCTGGATGCGGAGACGGGCCGGCTGACGCCGCTGCCGGGCTCGCCCTTTTCCAGCGGCGGGGAGATGCCCGCCGCCATTACGTTTAATGCCGATGGCCGCCGTGCCTATGTGATCAATATGCTCACCAGTGATGTGGTGCAGATGGACGTGGATCCGGGCACGGGGGCCCTGGAAATCCTTGAAGTGGTGAAGACACGCTCTGCACCCTGGGCCTTTACCCTGGCGGAAGGTGATGCTCCGGCGCCCGCGAGGGCACAGCTGTTCACCTCGTTGGGTGAGAATGGGCTGGACCGCCTGCGGATTGCCACCAATGGGTCGGTGCACCAGGCCGCGGTGGCAACTGCTGCCAGCGGGGTCGCCGTGGCGGTCAAACCGGGCGGGGAGTATGCCTATGTCGTCGACCGCGACAAGGGCACCGTGACGGCCTTTCGGTTCGGGTCGGCAAGTGAAAAGCCGCAGCCGCTGGCCGCTGGCGTGGTAGCAACTGGTGCATCGCCCAGCGACATTGCCGTCGATCTCAATGGCTGGTATCTATACGTCACCAATGCCGGCGACAACAGCCTGTCCATCTATTACATCGATGCCGATAGCGGACTGCCCAAAGCGGTGCGTGGCTCACCCGTCAGTACCGGCCGGCAACCCGTGGCCATTACACTGGATCCGGCGGCACGCTATGCCTATGTGGTGAATAACGGTTCTGACAACATTTCTGTTTACCGCTACCGCAACAACGTGACCCCGCTGATCTTCGAGAGCGTGAAGCACGGCTCGCCGTATGCCGCCGGCAAGGCGCCCGTTGCCCTGACGGTAGACCCCACCGGCCGTTATGCCTATGTGGCCAATGCCGGGTCCAATGACATTTCCGCCTATCGCATCCACCACCAGACCGGGGCGCTTTCGGCGCTGCCGGGTTCACCGTTCAAGGCGGGACAGCATCCGCTGGCGCTGGCGGCACACCCCAATGGCCGCTTTCTGTATGTCATCAACCGTGATTCCGCCGACCTGACCCTCTACCGCATAGAGACGGCGCTGGGCGCCATTGCGCCGGTGGGCAAACCGCTCAAACTGCCGGTGATGCCAAAGCGCCTGTGGCTGTCGGCAAGTGGCGCGGAGGCCTATGTGCTTTCTGCTGATGGCGAGCGCCTGCTGCACTTTTCTCTCGATGCAGAGAGCGGCGAGCCACGACTCCGCAGCAACACGAAGTTATCCGCTCCCATTGTCGATCTGACACCGGTTTCCCGCCCTTGAGCGGGCTTGAATTATCGGTCAGACAGACAAATACTTGCCGCCCTAACGCGTTGTTTTCTGTGATACACCCCTCAGGTTTTGAACAAATGCGCCGATACATGCTCTATCCCTGACACTGTCTGTGTTGGGCAGCCGTATTTGCCATCTGAGGGGTTATGAAGCAATACCGGAAGCAGGTCGTTCTTGCCGTACTCCTTGTTGTCGCCAGTGTTGTCACCAGTCTCTGGGTCGGGAGTGTGGCAGCGGGTGGCCTGCCCAGCAGCCGGGTTTCGGACATCCGCAATACCAAGCACAATCTCTCCCGGCTTCCGAGTATGGCCAGCCGTGACGTGCAGGCGAGCACAGAGGATGAAATCTGTGTCTTTTGCCATACTCCGCACGGCGCGAACCTGCAGCAGGGGCCGTTGTGGAACCGCGCGCTTTCCACCGCCACCTATGACACCTATAATTCCGGCTCGCTGGATGCCACCGCCGAGGGCGTCGCCCTGGATCAGCCCAATGGCGTGTCCAAGCTCTGCCTGTCCTGCCACGATGGCACTATCGCCATCGGTGCGGTGCGGGTGCTGAATGGCGACTGGGCCACCGGGCAGATCGCCATGACCGGTGTTGAGGCCGACGGTACCCTGCCCAATGCGCTGGGCGAAAGCACGGGTTTCACCCGCCGCCTGGGCACCGACCTGAGCAATGATCATCCCATCTCATTCCGTTTTGATACCACCCTGGCAATCGCAGATGGTGAACTGCGAGACCCCAACACCACGGCGCACATTGGTGTCCGTCAGCCGGGCGTGAATCCACTGGTACCGCTGGATAACAATAATGCCGAGGTACAGTGCAACAGCTGTCACGATCCGCACATCCGTGATGCCGCTGATCCGACCAAAAGTATCAAGTTCCTGCGCCTGAACCGATTCCAGAAGGTGTCACCCGCCACCACGGTGTTCAACGAGACCAGTGATATCATCTGCCTGGCCTGTCACGACAAGGCCGGCTGGGTGGGCTCGGCGCACGCCACCGCCGAGGTAGCCGATGAGGTCTATACCGACGCTGCGGCCAATCTACGTGACTTCCCCAACAGCACCTCGCCCGATGGCCCCACCGCCGTCTGGCAGACCGCCTGTCTGGCCTGTCACGACACCCACAGCGTGGCCGGTTCACGCCGCTTGCTGCGTGAAGGCACGGATGGCCCCATCGGCCCCAGCGGTGAGCGACAGGGCGGTTCTGCGGCCATCGAGGAGACCTGCTTCGCCTGCCACTCCAGCGACGGCGGCACCCTCACCTCGCAGGGCCTGAACACCGAGGTGCCGGATATCAAGACCGACTTCAATATGGCCTTCCACATGCCGATTCGCAACAGCGAGCAGGTGGCGGGTTCGGAAATGCATGATATCGGTACCCTGGGCTTCGACTCGCGGGCCGTGACCCAGCGTGGTAAGGACTTCATCGAGTCCCAGGGTGCCCTGGGCAAGGTCAGCCTGGGTGGCAGTCTGAACAATCGCCATGTGGAATGCACTGATTGCCACAACCCGCACCGTGTCGTGCGCCGGCGGAGTTTTCTCGACAGCAACCTCAACGGCACCATGGACGTCGCAGGCACCCATGATCACGACAACGCATCACCACACACCAATATCGCCTCTGGCGTGTTGCGTGGCAGCTGGGGTGTGGAGCCGGTGTACGCCAATAATAATTTCAATCTCGAGCCATCGGACTTTGTCGTCAAGCGCGGTGACCCCGGGACTTCCGGTACCACCAATGTCACCGAACCCTATGTGACGCGTGAATACCAAGTGTGCCTCAAATGCCACTCCAACTACGCTTACGATACACCGCCCACTCTGGGTGACAGTGGTGTCACCACCCCCCCGGGAGTGAATAATATGGGGCAGTACACCAATCAGGCGCAGGAATACAACTCACCGGATTTACACAAGGGTGAGGGCATGTCGCTGGGGATTGATGGTGGTGCGGATTCGTTATTCAATACCAACAATCACCGCAGCTGGCATCCGGTAACAAATGATACGGGTCGTACGACGGGTGTTCGTCAGGCCGATGCCAACAACTGGATTACCCCGTTCAATAATGCTGTCGGCACTCAGACCATGTATTGCACCGACTGCCATGGCTCGAATACGGCGGCAGGAACTGTTGATCCGGATCCGGGGCAGGAAAACGGCGCCGCGTGGGGTCCGCACGGGTCGAGCAACTACTTCCTGCTCAAGGGTGACTGGAGTGGCAACGTGCCGGGTTCGGCGGCCAATGACTTTACCAACCGCCTGGGCACCGGCGAAGATACGGCATCCAATGATCATCTGTGCTTCAAGTGCCATGAGTATGAGCAATATGCCTCTACCGCCGGCATCACCCAGGCCAGCGGCTTCGGCGGTTCTTCCTGCGGCATGATGTGTTCGCCGGGAACCACGCGCATCAACATGCACCGTTTCCACGTGGGCCAGCTGAGCAACTTCCGCTGCAATCTCTGCCATGTGGCCGTGCCCCATGGCTGGAAGAACAAGGCCTTCCTGGTCAATCTCAATGATGTGGGCCCGGAAGGTGGTTTCGCCTCCACCGGTAATCAGGTGCGCAACGGCACCCGGGCAGGTTATGTCAATGGTCCCTATTACAATCGCGCAGTGCTCAAGGTCTACAGCTTTGCCACCAGCGGTAACTGGACGGCGGGCCATTGCGGCTCCCGGGGTTCGCCGGGTAACGGCCGTACCGGGGTAAGCTGGATGGTGGGTGGTTCCGAGGCCTGCACCAACGTGCCTTAGGGGCCGTGCTTGGTCAGTGATACGGTATGCCGCTATAGTGCCCCGCATGTTTCGCCCCACAATCACCTTGCGAGGGTTGCCGCTGTTCGTCTGCCTGTTGCTGGCGGCCGGGGCCCAGGCCGAGCCGGCGCGTTTTGCGTTTACCGTTAATGGCCTGGACTTTAGTCTCTCCCGCTATCGGGTCGAGGCCGATGGCGGGCTGCGTCACCTGGGCCACATTCCCCTGCACAAATCACCGCCGGCCGTGGTGGTGGATCCCTCGGGCCGCTTTGTGCTGGCGATCTCGAAGGCCGAAGGCCTCATCAACGTATTCCGGCTGGACGCCGTCAGCGCTGATTTGACCCCAGTACCCGGTTCACCCTTTAAGGCCGGGGCCCGCTCACCCTTCGATATCGTCTTTCACCCCTCGGGCCGGTTTGTCTACGTGGCGTCGCGCTTCAGCGGCGTCGGTGCCTATGCCTTCGACGATGAGAGTGGAGCCCTCACGTCCTTGCCCGGCTCACCCTTCAAGGCCCAGAAACGCACCCGTTCGCTGGTGATGCACCCCTCGGGGCGCTTTGTGTATGCCGTCAATGGCTATTCCAACAGCATCTCCGCCTATGCCGTCGACCCGCAAAGCGGTGTCCTGCACGAATTGCCGGATTCACCCGTCACCGTGGCCGAGATGGATGCGATCGATTACCGCGCGTTGAAGATGGAAGACGTGCCCGCCGGTGCGGGCGGCATTCCCTATCATATGACCCTGGATCCGGCCGGGCGCTTTGCCTTCGTGGTCAACTGGGCGGCGGCCAGCGTCAGCGTGTTTCGCATTGACCCGGATAATGGCCGCTTGGCGGCGGTGGCGGGCAGCCCCTTCTTCACCGGTTTCAACCCCTACAGCGTCAGCGTGCATCCCTCCGGGCGTTTTGTGTACGTCACCCAGTGGTCCACCAGCGAGATCGCGGTGCATGCCCTCGATTCCGCCACGGGCCGGCTCAGCCCTGTGGCGGGATCACCCTTCGCCAGTGGGGGGGTGGGGCCCGTGGCGCTGGTCTTCAATGCCGATGGTAGCCGGGTCTATGTGCCGAACTACGAATCCAATGATGTGGCCCTGCTGGACGTGGATACCGCCACCGGTGCGCTGCGGTTGCGGGAGACGATAAAGACCCGCTCCGGTCCCTGGGACCTGGCCTTGGCCGATGGCAGGCCGGTGGCGGCGCAGTCGTCGCAGCTCATTGCAGCGCGAGGTATGGCCGGGCTGGCGATTGTTAATTTGGCCAAGGGTGACCTTTCCGTCACGGCAACCGCCAAAACCGACGGGGCGGCGCAGGCTGTGGCGGTGCGCCCCGACGGGCATTTTGCCTATGTCGCCAATGCCGACAGCAATACCCTCATGGCAGTAAGCATTGGCCCCACGGGTCTCAGTGCGGTCGCGGGCGGTACGGTGGCCACGGGTCGGCGACCCGCCGCGATGGCCATCGATGTCAATGGCTGGTACCTGTATGCCGCCAACAGTGACGATGACACCCTGATGGCCTGGTATCTCGATCCAGACAACGGGGTTCCCCGGCCGGTGCAGCGCGCGCCGGCGCGAACCGGCCGGCACCCGGTGGCGGTGACCCTCGACCCTGCGGCACGCTATGTCTTTGTCGTCAATGCAGGATCGAACAACATCTCCGTATTCCGTTATCTCACCAGCACCATGCCGCTACTCATCGACAGCCGCAAGTACGGTTCCCCCTTTGCCGCCGGCAAGGAGCCCGTGGCGCTGGCCGTGGAGCCGAATGGGCACTATGCCTATGTGGCCAATGCCGGTTCAGATGACCTCTCGGCCTATCGCATCCACCATCAGTCCGGTGCCCTGTCGGCCCTGCCCGGCTCGCCCTTCAAGACGGCGAAGCGGCCGGTGGATCTGACGGTGCATCCGTCGGGGCGCTGGTTGTTTGTCGCCAATCGTGGTGCTTCGAAGATCTCGGTCTACGGCATCGAGAAGGGGTTGGGGGCGCTGACCAAGTCCGTGTATGGGTTGAAACTGCCGCTGCGGCCCGGGTCCTTGCGCCTGGATCCGGGTGGCGACACCCTGTGGGTGCTCGCGGAAGATGGCCTGCGGCTGTTGCGACTGGCCGTCGATGGCGCGAGTGGCGGGCTGACGCTGCTGAGTAATGAGCCGCTGGAGCAGGCTGTTGTCGATCTGGCATTTGTGGCGGGATCACGCAAGTAAGGAACGTGCACGCAATAACTTCCCGATTTTGCATCCGGCCATGCTTACCAAATCCCCGGAATGAATCGGTATTTCACCTTTTTGCGGTATTCGCGGTATTCGGCAAATTTTGACAGATGGCGTTCCTCGGTGAGGGCGCGCAGCACGTAAATGACCCCCCATCCCAGGTAGCCGAAGAGTATCTTGGCGGTCCAGAACTGGCGATAAAAGGCCGATTGCAGCAGCCAGAACAGCAGCTTGGTGACCGTGCCCGGATGGCGGATAAAGCCATACATGCCGCGAGTTTGCAGCTTTTTCAGGGTGATGTTGGCCACCGAGGGACCGAGTGAGACGTCGGTATAGATGTGCACACCGAGCAACAGGGCCTCGGCAACCTTGAGGGCGTAGAGCAGACCGATACTGACGTAAATCAGGTCGCCGGGCTGGCCGGTGGCGACGAAGGGGGCGAAGGCGAACAGGCTGCCGGTGGCCTCGTTGAGCGGCGGATAGCTGCTCAGGCAGACCAGCCAGCCGCCGATGGTGAGATCAATGGAGCGTGAGCGGTTTTCCAGCCAGCGTGACTCCATGGCGTAGGCCACGCTGGCGTTGAGGATATCCATCAGCCACAGCATGGCAATGCCGGCCAGCACCCAGCTCATGACCTGGCTGCCGTCGAGGCCGGCGTACAGTGATTGCAGTGTGTTTATGCTGGCCGGCCCCACCTGTTCCACCATCACCGGCAGGAAATAGGCGCGCATGGCCAGGTTGAGAAACACCTTGCGGTTATACGGGCGGTGCAGCACATGCAGCAGCGGTGCGTGGGCATTGCCGTAGCGCAGGCGTTGCCACAGTTGACGGCCGATCTGGCGCAGTACGTGCAGCATGCGGATGGCCGGGTCGTAGAAGTCCTCACGCCTGGATGCCTTGAAGGTGAGGGTGAGGGCGAAATAGGGAATACCGGCCCACAGATAAATATGCAGGAAGTCGGCAAACAACTGTTGCGTGGTCTGGTGCTGCCAGTTGTTGTACCACGGGGTGAAGAGATAGAACTGATAGCCGCCGTAGAGCACCACCAGCCAGACCAGATAGCGCGCGATGGCGCGGCGCAGCAACTGCGCGGGCTCGATGTTGCCATTGATGTGATAGATGCCGCCGCTGCGGCACTGGCGGATAAAATAGACCAGGCCGTAGAGCACCGCCAGTGCCAGCACGGGCAGAAAGATATAGCCTTGTTCCAGCCCCAAAAGATGGAACAGGATCAGCGATCCCGCGGTCACAAGCAGGGTGGCGGAAACATAGAAATGGGGAGGAAGGGACTGTCGCATATCGTGGCGGGTGCGGGTTCCTGATTGCAATGCCGGGTCAATCTAACACAGATGCAGACGTGGCCGGCTCGTCGCCAGCTGCGACGCGTTATACTGCCCGGCTCTGACGTCTGAGTGGCATATTGTATGGTGCAAATTTTACAGGCCCTGGCCTCCCTGAAGCTGACCCTGCTGGGCATGGTGCTGCTGGGCATTGGAGCGGCGCTGAGTTATGGCAATCCGGAGCATGTCTCCGTCTGGGTGCTGGTGGCGCCGCTGGCCTTGCTGGCCATCAACCTTGCCGCCGCCATTATCACCAACCCGCGCATCAATCGTCAGCCCGGTCTGCTGGTGTTTCATGTCGGTCTGCTGGGCATGGTGTTGTTGGCGGGCATCGGACGCCTGACCCACCTTGATGCCCATCTGGAGATTGCCCAGGGACAGGCCTTCAGCCCCGAATTGCTGATGGATGTGCGCGAGGGGCCCTGGCATGCCGGGGCGCTGGATAAGGTGGCCTTTACTCAAGGGCGTTTTACGGTGGACTATGCGCCGGAGTTGCGGCGTGGCTTGACCCACAGCCAGGTGTTCATGCCTCAGCCGGATGGCTCCGTGCTGGAGGTCGATGTGGGGGACGACCGCCCGCTGGTGCTGGAGCGTTACCGTTTCTATACCACGCATAACAAGGGCTTTGCACCGGTGCTGACGTGGATCCCAGCGGATGGCGAGGCGGTTAGCGGGCGCGTGCACATGCCGTCTTATCCGCTGTTTGAGTACAAACAGGATAACCACTGGACACCGCCGGGTACGGAGGAAGACATCAAGTTCTGGTTGCAGCTGGACACCGGCATGACACTGGAGGACTCGTGGGTGCTGGATGGCCGGAACTCTCGCGGCGTGTTGGTGGTCACAAGCGGGGATCAGCGCGTGGAGCTGAAGCCGGGCGAGGAAACACGGCTGCCGCATGGCCGGCTGCGCTTCGATTACTTGACTACCTGGATGGGATATAGGGTATTTTACGATCCCACGATACAGTGGCTGTTCTTCGTCAGCGTCGCGGGTGTCTTCGGTCTGGGGCAGTTTTTCTGGAAGAAGTTGAGCCTCACGGCGTGGACGGATGATGACAGTGAGACGGCCAACAAGAGGGGAAGCGTGTGAATATTGTCGCTGAACAACCCTGGCTGTGGGCCGGATTGTTGGCCTATTTGGTGGCGACACTGGTGGCCATGTGGGGGCTGTCGCCGCGCCTTGCCGGCAGTGAGTCGGTGCAGTCTCGCCGCCATGAGAGGGTCGTCCTCGGCGCCATTGCCCTCGGCGTATTGCTGCTGACCATTGCCATTGCCGTGCGCTGGGTGCGCATCGGCCACGGGCCGTGGCTCAACCTGTTCGAGCTGCTGATGAGCCAGCTATGGAGCCTGGGGCTGATCTATGCCCTGCTGTACTGGCGTCTGCCGGGACTACGCCCCAGTGCCGCCATCGTGATGCTGGTGATGTGGATACTGGGCAGCTGGGTGCTGCTCCTGGAGCCGGCGGACAGCCATTTTCCCGCCACCTATTACAATTTCTGGAAGTGGTTCCACGTCGGCCTGGGCAAGATCTTTCTGGCCCTGATGCTGGCCGGTGTCGGCCTTGGCGGGGTGATGATCCTGCGCCGCACCGAACGGGGCCGGCAGTGGTTCCGCGCCATGCCCACCGATGCCGCGATCGACAAACTGGCCTGGCGTCTGATGATGCTGGCGCTGGTGTTCGACAGCCTGATGCTGATCACCGGCGCGGTGTGGGCACAGGACGCCTGGGGGCGCTACTGGGCCTGGGATGCCCTGGAGACCTCGGCCTTCTTTACCTGGTTGCTGCTGGCGGTGGGCTTGCATGTCCGTCTCAGCTTTAAGGTGCCGCCATGGCTTAGTGGCGTAATCATTATCAGCATCTTCGCGTTGGCGTTTGTTACCTATTTTGGTACCCCGTATATTAGTCCCTCGGCACACAAAGGGATGGTTTGAAGGAGCATGGCGCAGTGACTGCAGCAGCAAAAAAATTACCCGCAAAACAGGACTTCGAGGCCCTGACGACGATCCTCTCGGTGTCGGCCGTACTGGCCATTGCGGCCCTGATCACCACCCTGCCCGAAATGAACACTGGCTCGGTCGTGCGCCCCGCGGTGCAGGGTTACTCCATTCCTGCACCACTGCAGCAACCGTCCTCACACGCTGCGCCGGCCCTCCGTCAGAACCCGCATGAGGCCCCGCCCTCGGTGATGCCGGCGCCACCGGCCGGTGCCGCGCCGCAGTCGAAGAGGACGATGACGGAGTTCGAACGGCGCGTCACCGAACGTTTCCAGCAGGCCGTGGCCATGCTGCATGCCAAGCAGTATGACTATGCCATCACGGCCCTGGATGCGGTGCTGGAGATGTCACCGGATATGCCGGAGGCCTACGTCAACATGGGCTACGCCTTCATTGGCCTGGAGGAATACGGTCCCGCCACCAAGGCCTTCGAGCGGGCTATCGATCTGCGCCTGAATCAGTACAACGCCTACTACGGGCTGGCGGTGGCGCTGGAGGGGTTGAATGAATACGAGGCCGCGCTGGGCGCCATGCGCAGCTATATCCACCTGGCCCCGCCGGATGATCCCTACATTACCAAGGCCCGTGCCGCACTGTGGGAGTGGGAGGCGCAGCTGGGCCGCCTGCCCGGCGTGCAGCCGGCCCCTGAGGGCGTTGAACCGGACTCGATCAAGTCGCCGCAGTGGTCAGAAGGGCACTAGCCGCATCGCTGCTGCTTGTCCTGCTGGCAGGCTGTGGCGAGGATGATGTTGCATC
Organism: uncultured Gammaproteobacteria bacterium; assembly: GCA_913009875.1. Lineage (GTDB taxonomy): Bacteria > Pseudomonadota > Gammaproteobacteria > SZUA-152 > SZUA-152 > DRQN01. The sequence continues at coordinate 20,168 of CAJVYS010000056.1, forward strand.
GCCGCGACTGCAGGTGGGCGATGTGCTGCCGCCACTGTCGGTGGTGGACCTCAAGGGGCGGCCACTGACCCTGCGGCCTTCGCCGGGCAAGCTGCTGATCCTCAATCTCTGGGCGACATGGTGTGCGCCCTGCCGTGAGGAGCTGCCCAGCCTGCAGCGTCTGGCTGCGAAGCTGGATCCGACGCGTTTCGAGCTGTTGCTGTTGTCGGTGGATGACGACGAACACCTCGTGCGCGAATTCCTCATCGACCGCAAGGTGCGTCTCGCCAGCCTGCTCGACCCGGGCATGTCCGTGGCCGACGATATCCTTGGCATCCGCGTATTCCCTTCGACCTATTTCGTGTCTCCCGATGGCCGCATCGTCGTGCTCATGGAGGGTGCGCGTGAATGGGATTCAGCGGAGATACTGGCGCAGATAGAGGCCATGCATCCTGTGCGGTAGAGACGCATCGCTGAACAGTGCTAAACTTGGCGGCTTTCGGCGTTGGCTAGCTAGAGGAATAATGCGGGATGCTCGAAATCCGCGATCTCGAATGCGTGCGGGGTGATCACCGCCTGTTTTCAGGCTTGAACTTTTCTCTGCAGGGCGGGGAACTCTTGTACCTGCGCGGGTCAAACGGCAGTGGCAAGACCAGCCTGCTGCGCACGGTTTGTGGCTTGCTGGAACCCACCGAGGGCGAGGTGCTGTGGAAGGGCAGGAATGTCCGTTCACAGCGCGATGAATTCAACGCCGAGTTGACTTATCTGGGTCACCTGAATGGCGTCAAGGGCGAGCTGACGGCGTTCGAAAATCTGCAGTTGGGTGGTGCCCTGTCGGGGCTGGTTGTCAATGAGGACGATATTTACCACGCCCTCGAGCGCATCGGTCTCGGTGGTCGCGAAGATCTGCCGACACAGGTGCTGTCTCAGGGGCAGAAGCGCCGCGTCGCGCTGGCCCGGTTGTTGTTGAGCCAGGCCAGCCTGTGGGTGCTGGATGAGCCCTTCACCGCGCTGGATGTGGGCGCGGTGGATCAGCTGGCCAAGCTCATTGAGGCCCATTTGCAGAAGGGCGGCATGGCCATGTTCACCACCCATCAGGCGGTGGATATTCGTGCCGGCGCGGTGCGCGAAGTGGATCTGGATGCGCTGGACTCATGAGCGAGGGTGTCCTGACATCGGGAGGACAGGGAGGGCTGTTCGCGGCCTGGCGCGCAATGCTGGTGCGCGACCTGACCCTGGCCATGCGCCGCCGCGCCGACGTGCTGACCAGCCTGTTTTTCTTCGTCATTGTGGTGAGCCTGTTCCCTCTGGGCGTGAGCCCGGAGATGTCGGTGCTGCGCGGTATCGCCCCCGGCGTGATCTGGGTGGCGGCGCTGCTGGCCACCATGCTGTCGCTGGGGCGTATGTTTGCCGACGATCATCAGGACGGCAGCCTGGAGCAGATGCTGCTGCTGCCGCACCCGCTATCCATGCTGGTGCTGGGCAAGGTGCTGGCGCATTGGCTGGTGTCGGGCTTGCCACTGGTGCTGCTGTCGCCTCTGCTGGGCATGCAGCTGGGAATGGAGGGCGAGGCCATCGGTCTGTTGATGGTGACCCTGCTGCTGGGTACGCCGGTGCTGAGTCTGATCGGTGCCACCGGCGCGGCGCTGACCCTGGGGGTGCGCGGCGGCGGGGTATTGGTTTCCCAGATCGGAAGAGCACACGTCTGAACTCCAGTCACACTGATATATCTCGTATTCCTTCTTCTGCTCGACTAAACAACATTTTCTTGTTTATTACTGTCAACTCGTCTACTCCTATCCATCGGACCTTCTGTTACAGGAAGTGCGACCGACT